>DATLZR010000109.1 GCA_035573895.1 Blastocatellia bacterium
GGTCGGATCATGATCGTCGTAGCTTTCCTGCTGATAAGCTCAACTGGGAAAGCGTGGCCGCCTTTGTCCAGTTCGACGGCCATCGCCGGTTGATGGAGATCACCTTGCAACCGCTTTCGCTGGGATTCCGTCAGCCTCGCACCGTTCGCGGACGTCCCCGGCTGGCCGATCCTGCGCTTGGTAAGGAGATCATCGAGCGGCTGGCCGCGCTGTCGGCTCCTTTTGGAACCGACATTCGGTATCAGGACGGCGTCGGCGTGGTCGTGATCAAACCCTGAGACGATGAACGTTTCGCGACAGATAAACACGGGTGAACCGGAGGATGGACGAGGCAGTCGGTGTTCATCCGTGGTGACACGCTGGAGAGTTATCCCGTAAAGTGAGGGCTTCCGCCCAGAAACGATGAAAAAGAGGCCGCAGAGTAGACCAATTTTCGCGGAGAAAATCGTGGGAAATCTGTGAAATCTCTGGCTATTTTCGGAGGAGGCAATGGTACGACGAAAGGGATTTCTCAGCATCATCTTGTTGCTCAGTTCCCTTGTTCCCACCGTCGGTGGGGCGCAAGCCCGGATCACATCGCCCCGCGAATTTCTCGGTTTCGAGGTGGGCGAGGATCGCAAGCTCGCCGACTGGGACCAGATCACCAGCTATTTCAAAATGCTCGATAATGCTTCCGACCGGATCACGGTCGAGGAACTGGGAAAGACGACCGAGGGCCGTCCCTTCATCATGGCGACGATCTCCTCTCCTGAGAATCTGGCGCGACTGGATCGCTATCGGGCGCAGCAAAAACGACTGGCCGATCCTCGCGGGCTGTCCGAAGCTGAGGCGGAGGCGCTCATTCGAGAGGGGAAAGTCGTCGTGCTCATCACCTGCAACATTCATTCGACGGAGGTCGCCAGTGCTCAAACGGCCCTCGAGTTCGCCTGGCGCATGGCCACCGAGAATACCCCGCGCGTGCGCCAGATTCTCGACAACGTCATCCTGCTTCTGATTCCCTCGCTCAATCCCGACGGCCAGCAGATGGTCGTTGATTGGTATCGGAAATATGTGGGAACGCCTTTTGAAGGATCGTCTCCGCCCTGGCTCTACCATAAGTATGTCGGGCATGACAACAACCGCGATTGGTACATGTTCACCCAGGTGGAGACGCAACTGACCGTGGGCAAAGTGCACAACGTCTGGCATCCGCAGATTGTCTACGATGTCCATCAGATGGGAATGTACTCGGCGCGGATGTTCATGCCTCCTTGGATGGACCCGATTGATCCCAACATTGATCCCATTCTGGTCCAGGGGATGAACTATCTGGGGATGAGCATGGCTGCCGATCTGACGGCCGAAGGGAAAAAGGGCATCGTCGTCAATGCGATTTACGATCTTTGGACTCCAGCGCGGCACTATCAATGCTATCACGGAGGCTTGCGAATTCTGACCGAGTCCGCCAGCGTGAAGCTGGCGACACCGGTCGAGATTCCCTTCGAACGATTGGAGGTGGGACGCGGTTACAACGGCAAGCAGTCGAGCTGGAACTATCTCGAACCCTGGCCGGGAGGTCTCTGGCGCCTGCGCGATATTGTGGATTATCAACTCTCGGCCTTCTTCTCTTTGCTCGGGACGGCGGCGCGAGATCGGGAACGATTCCTTCGCAATTTCTATCTCGTCGGCAAACGTGCTGTGGAACGGCGCAGTCCCCCCTATGCCTTCGTCATTCCGGCAGAGCAAAAGGATCCGTGGACGACGGCCAAGATGATAAACACCCTGCGGTTCGGACTGGTCGAAGTGGGGCGCGCGCGAGCATCGTTTGAGGCCGACGGCCGGACGTATCCTGCGGGAAGCTTCGTCATCAAGCTGGCACAACCTTACGGATCGTTCGCCAAGACATTACTCGAGCGCCAGAAGTACCCCGATTTGCGCGAGTATCCCGGCGGTCCGCCCAAGCGACCTTACGATGTCACGGCCCATACGTTGCCGTTGCTCATGGGCGTCGAGGTGGTGGAGGTGGCGCGTCCGTTCTCGGTGGACCTCGAACCGGTTGACAGGGCTGAACCCCCGGCAGGGGGGCTCGTGAAGGGGCGGTCGCGAGTCGGTTATCTCATCAAGCCGGACGGCGTCAACGAAGTGGTGGCTTTATTCCATCTGCTCAAAAGCGGAGTGAAGGTCTACCGGTTGATGGGTCCCGACGTGCGTCCGGGAACGGCGTTCATCCCGGCGGACGCTCGCGCCGAGACTGTACTGGAGAGCGTGGCCCGGCGATTGGCGCTCCAGGTCGAAGCGGCCTCGCATCGCCCGAACGGACCAGCTCTCGAACTGAGACTCCCGCGGATTGGTCTTTACAAAAGCTATGTCGCCTCGATGGACGAAGGATGGACGCGCTGGATCTTCGATCAGTTCGAGATCCCCTACACGAGCATCTACGATAAGGACATCCGGGCAGGAGGATTGGAGCGTACCTTCGACGTGATCATCCTGCCGGAGAATTCCGCGCGGGCGATCATTGAGGGCCATCGTCGAGGGGCCCCCGATCCGCGTTCCGGCACGCAGATGCCCGACGAATACACCGGCGGTATCGGAGATCAGGGAGTGAACAATCTTCGCTCGTTCATCGAAGCTGGCGGGACCCTGATCACGTTGAACACGGCATCAGATGTTGTCGTGGAGCGGTTCGGTCTCGGAATCAAGGACGTGCTGGCAGGAGTATCCAACCGTGAGTTCTACTGCCCCGGCTCGATCCTGAAAGTGAACGTTGACACCACGCATCCGATTGCCTTCGGAATGGAGCGTGAAACGCCCATCTGGTTTGAAGAGGGACCGGCGTTCGAAGCCCCTCCAGGTGCCAGGGTCATCGCCTCTTACGGGACGGGGTCGCCGTTGTTGAGCGGCTGGCTGCTCGGCGGAGAGAAACTCACGGGAAAGGCGGCCCTGGTTGACCTCCCCCTGGGGCGTGGGCGAGCAGTACTCTTTGGCTTTCGGCCTCAATATCGCGGCCAGTCCTATGCGACATTCAAGATGTTCTTCAATGCATTGCTTTACGCCAGCGCCGCTTCGATGACCCTGGAATAATGGCGAGCGCACGGGCCGGTCGGAAACCGACCCGTGCGCCGCATTCGTGCTGATCAAAGGTTCAGAAGATGAACTTCAGACCGAACTGAATCTGCCGATTCAGCGTTGACGTTTGCTGCACGCTCCCGAAAGCCGACGAGGAACGATTTCTCACCGGCAGACCGAAATTGGCATGATTGGCTACGTTGAAGAATTCGGCTCGGAACTGAAGCCGTCTCTCTTCACCGAGGTCGAAGTTCTTGAACAGGCCGAGATCAAGGTTGTTGATCCCATCGCCAATGAGCGTATTTCGCCCCACGTTGCCGTAGGCGAAGACGCCGGGGGGCAGCGTGTCGGAAAACGCATTGGTGTTGAACCAGCGGTCGGGCGTGGGATGATCGAGCTTGGGATCACCGACGAGGAACGGCCTATTAGTCGTGCCGGTGTTGGAGATGTCGCGGCCAGTAATGACGGTGAAGGGACGTCCGGATTGGAGAGTGAAGATGCCGGTCAACTCCCAGCCGCCGAGAATATGGTCAACGATCGTTGGCACGTTTGACAACCATCGTCGGCCTCGGCCAAACGGAAGGTCGTAAACAACGCTCGTCACGAACCGATGGCGGGTATCAAACTCGGAGAGTCCCCGTTCCGCTCTCAGGTTTTTCGGATTCTGAACGCCGGCTTCTCCGTCACCCGACGTAGAGGGTGGCGCCCCCAGATCAATGGACTTGGAGTAGGTCCACGAACTGAGGAACGCCAAGCCCTGCGAGAATCGGCGCTCGACCCGGAGTGAGAATCCGTGATAGTTTGAGGTCCCCACCGCATCGCGCCAGGTGATGGTGCTCCATTGACGGTAGGGTCGGCGGCTCTGAATGCTTCCTGGTCCCGGATCCGGTTGATTGATGTCGTACGCCAGTGGCAGGTGCGTTCCTTTCGACCCGAGATACGTCAGCTCGATCACCATATCGCCGTGCAACTCCCTCTGAATGCTCAGGCTCCACTGCTGGATATATGCCGAGGGGAAGTCGGGGTTGATCCCATGCGGAGTGAATCCCGCTCCCGAAGGTCCCGGAGGGAAGGGATTCTCCCACGTCGCGACAATCTGCGACGGTGTGTTGGTGAAAGTCTGTCGCGTGCGAAATGGGATCCCACGGTACATCGGCGAGAGGCCGTTGCCGGCGACGATCTGATTGTAGAAGATCCCGTAGCCGCCCCGAATCACTGTTCGGTTATCGGCAAATGGCCGATAGGCAAAGCCAAAGCGTGGGGCCAGGTTATTCTTGTCCAGTCGCCACATCCGACGGCCAAGAGGTGACCTCCCCACGGTCACGAGATTCCCCGTTTGAGGATCAACATCAATCAATCGTCCGTCGGCAACGGGAACCCGACCGGTCGCCGGGTCAAAGCTTGAGAATTTATTGACCCGCTCCAGCTCAGGGTAGTTCAGTTCGTACCTCAGGCCGATGTTCAACGTCAACTTTGGCGATACCTTCCAATCGTCCTGTCCATAGAAGCCCACTTGAGATGTATAGGTGTTGGAGAATGGTTCACCCGGTGCGCGTCCGGTTGTGCGTAACAGTCCCAGCAGGAAATCGGCAAACGCATTACCGGTGAACTGCCCGTTGAAGGAGAATGCGCCCCGTCCATCCTGAGTGAAGAAGGAGTTGAAGAGGAACCGCTTGACGTCGGCTCCGGCTTTGATCGTGTGGCTGCCTCCGGTGTAGGTGATGCTGTCGGCGACGTGGTAGGTATTCGTTCGCCGACCCTGAGGAAGATTCGTCGGCCCACCGATGGTGGCAAACCCTGTCACGGCCACCTGTGGCACACCCGTGTTAAAGAACTGCGGTCCCGCCAGTCCATTCGGCCCGCCCTGCGGCAGTCCCAGCTTCTGGACCACATTGCCGAGAACCATGTCGTCCTGGAAGCGATTTGTGCGCAGTCGGTTATAGCCGATACGAAATTCATTGAGGAAGCGCGCGGAAAAGACGTGCGTGTCCACAATGGCGATGTGCTGCGTCCGTTCGGGTTCGGTGCAACTGAAGAGCGGTAACCCCCGATCGCCACACAACGGATTGGAGGGCTCGAAGTTCCGTCGCTGCATGAATTGATAGCTCCCGAAAAGACTATTGGCGCTGGAGAGTTTGTGATCTATGCGAATGGAGAACTGATTCTGATCCTGCGTCCGGGCTCCGTTGAAAGCATAGTTGTTGGCGATACCCGGTTGATTGGGTAGCGGCCAGAACTCCAACAGGGCTCGACTCACTCGGTGAATTCGACTTTCCGGGATGATGTTATTGGGGAAGGGTTGTCCCGTCTGAGGATCACGAATCGTTGTGCGGATCTCCGACAGGTCACCCCGGCGCATCTTCTCGGTGGGAACCGTGCGGAGCCGGGCGACGCTCTCGGTCAACCGCAGTCCCTCATAGGTGACGAAGAAAAACGTCCGATCCTTGAAAATCGGCCCGCCGGCTGATCCCCCGAACTGGTTGCGCTTGAGTTCCGGCTTCGGACCCCGAAGGAAGAAGTTCCGGGCATCGAGGTTGTCGTTGCGCAAGAACTCAAACGCCGTTCCGTGAAATTCGTTGGTTCCCGACTTGGTGGTGATGATGATCTGCCCGCCGGACTGGCGGCCATATTCGGCGCTGTAAATGCCCGTGAGCACCTTGAACTCCCGGATTCCATCAACCGAGGGCCGATGCGTGGGCTGCGCCGTCGTTTCGTCGTTGTTGTCAATGCCATCCAAAAGGAAATAGTTGTTGACTTCAGGATTGCCAGCGACGTTGAATCCACCACGAAAGCCAAGAGTTGAGTTCTGAGGCGGCTCGAAGACATTCGGCGCCAACCGGGCCAACTGCCAGAACTCCCGCCCGTTCAGCGGCATCTCCTTGATCTTCAGCTCGTCAATGACGTTGCCGACCATGGCATTT
>DATLZR010000110.1 GCA_035573895.1 Blastocatellia bacterium
GAGCAGCCGTGCTCGGAGCCATGCGGGCGATCGCTCAGCTGCGTCCGCCGGTTCCGGTCCTGGGCATTGTTCCCGCCACGGAAAACATGCCGAGCGGTCGCGCCCAGAAGCCGGGCGATATTCTCCGTTCGATGAGTGGCAAGACGATCGAGGTCATCAACACTGACGCCGAGGGGCGATTGATCCTCGCCGATGCCGTCAGCTATGCCCGGCATCTGGGAGCCACCCGAATCATTGATCTGGCGACGCTCACCGGCGCCGTGAGCGTGGCGCTCGGCTCGGTCTATGCGGCCATCCTGGGGACGGATCAGCAACTCATTGATGACGTGATCGCGGCAGGCCGAGAAGCGGGAGAAAAACTCTGGCAATTACCGCTTGATCGAGAGTATCGCGAGCAACTGCGCAGCGACATTGCCGATGTGAAGAATGTAGGCAGCAGGAAAGCGGGAACGATCACCGGCGCCTACTTCATCCGCGAATTCGTCGAAGACACGCCGTGGGCGCATCTGGATATTGCCGGTGTGGCCTGGCTGGAGGAGAGCAAACCTCATCTGGCTAGTGGTCCCACCGGGTTTGGCGTTCGCACGCTGGCCAACTATGTCTGTCGTCTGGCGGAGCGGATGAAAGCCTAGCGCAAACTCGGTCTGGGAAAGGGAAGGGGAAACCATGAGCACGATCCTTGTTCTGGGCGGAACGCGGTTTTTCGGTCGGGAACTCGTCTGGCGATTGTCCGAACTGGGGCACGAGGTGACGGTCCTGACACGAGGTCAAACGCAAACGGACCTGCCACCGTCGGTCCGGTGGCTGCGCGGGGACCGACGGGACGAAGCCTCGCTGCGGGAGGCGCTTGGCACGCGGTCCTGGGACGCTGTTATTGACAACATCGGCTTCACCCGTCAGGACGCCGAGATCGCCCTCCGGCTCTTTGACGGACGCATCGGTCGCTTCCTCTTCACGAGCACGGCGGCCGTCTATTACTGCGTAAAAGATCTCGTCTGTCCTTTCGCCGAGTCAGATACCGACGTGTTTCCCCTGCGAGAGGAAGCGCGGACTGATCCCCGCTTCAGTTACGGCTTTGGAAAATTAGAGGCGGAGCAAACACTCATGGCCGCCCATCGTGATCGAGGGTTTCCTGTGACGATCCTTCGGCTCCCCATCGTCATCGGACCGCGCGATCATACGCTCCGCGCTTTTAGCTACTGGATTCGCATCAAGGATGGTGCTCCGCTCATTCTTCCCGACGGAGGACGCCTCTGCTGGCGCTTTATTTCGAGCGGTGATGTTGTGCGGGCGTTTGTCGCTGTTTTGGAGTTCCCGCAGGCGATCGGCGAGGTTTACAACTTCGCTCAGAGGGAAATCGTGAGTCTGCGAGATTGGGTGAAGCTCTCGGCGGAGATCCTGGGTCGCTCGGTGAATATCGTCAATATTCCGAGCGAGTGGCTGAGTGCCCAGGGAATCAACATGGAGTTTTCTCCCTACTCCACCCCGCGCTCGTGGATTCTGGATATCGGCAAAGCAGAGCGCGATCTTGGCTGGGCATCAACCCCATGGCGGGAGTGGATGGAGGCGACGATCCAATGGTACGAACGCGAATATCACGGCCCGGCGCCGGAGAATTACTTTCGTCGTGGTGACGAACTGGCCCTCGTCAACCGGTGGCAGCAGCTTACGGGGGGTGGGGATGGCGGATAGGCCGTGTCCGGAATCGCATCGGCGTCAGCAGCAGGCTCTCTCAGCGATGGCGGGGGAAGTGATCTCTTTCTGACAGGAAAGGGTGCGCTGATTTTTCCGGTCCTGGACAATGGAGAGACTCGAACGCCTGCGCCCTTTTTCCGTAAGGGCACCGGACTGTAGCTCATGGAAGACTTTTACGACATTCTCGGCGTGTCCCGTCAGGCGACCGAGGCGGAAATAAAGGCCGCCTATCGCCGTCTGGCCAAGCGATATCATCCCGATGTGAACCCCTCTCCCGGGGCGGCGGAAGATTTTGACCGAATCACTCGGGCTTACCGCGTTCTGGGCGATACCCATCTGCGCGCGCTTTATGACCAGGGGCGACTCGAGGATTATGAGCAGCAGGCCCGACGATCGGATTATGTAGCGGCTGTTGAGCGCGAGATCCAGGAAATCGTCGAGGAGTTGCTTCGGCAGGACCGAGAGGAAGCGGCTGTGCGCAAGAGCATCGTCTTGCTTCTTGTTGCCCTGTTTTCCTCCACGTTTCTCGTGGCTTTTTTGCGGCCGCCTTTTTTTGAAGAGGGTAGTTTCCCCGTTCGGGTTGGGTTGCTTCTCCTGTTCGGATCGGGGATTCGCGAGTTGATGAGAACGGGCCGCCTCTGTCTGGAGCACTATACGCGGGAAGAGGACGTGACGATTTCGCTTCTCGGGAGCGAGCGGGGCGAGGAGAAGAAGCTCACCCGGCGGCAGGGGGTGTGGCTCGTGGGGGGAGGTTACCTGGCGGCACTCTGTCTCGGCTCGCTGCTCAGATGGCTGGTGGCGTCCGGATCTCCCGAGATCCTCGGAGAAAATCTCCTCTCGGTGATCATCATTCCGCCGGTTGCGGTCTATGTCGTGCTGAGACTGCGAGCGCTTGGCGAAGCTCTCGAACGGCTTATGCCGTGATGGGCTCCAATGGCTGCGTCGGTTTTTCCCCATCAAGCGCATCTGAAGCGCTTGTCCGGGCCTGATTGACAAGCGACGACGACTACTCTATATTGCGCCCGACAGCCGAAAATGTCGAAGATGTTGGGTTGCAGGTGAGTATGCTCAAACTGGAGAAGCTCGAGCTGCGCGGCTTCAAGTCGTTCGGCGATGAGACTGAAATCACCTTCCCTGGAGCCATCACCGCCATTGTGGGGCCTAATGGGTGTGGCAAGAGCAATATCGCCGACGGGATTCTCTGGGTTCTCGGGGAGCAAAGCGCCCGTTCGCTTCGCGGCACTCGCATGGAGGATGTTATTTTCCAGGGGAGTCGCTCACGGCCTCCCGTGGGGATGACCGAAGTCGTCCTGACGCTTTCGGCGGTCGCGGACATCGAAATTTCGGCAAATGGAGCAGGGGCGGAGGACGAGGCGACGGACGATGACGATGGGTCTCGCGGACGATCGCGGCTGACGCGGAAAATCCGAGCCGGTGAGGTGATCACTGTCGCCCGACGGCTCTACCGTTCCGGGACGAGCGAGTATTTCATTGACGGTCAGCACGTGCGGCTGCGGGACATCTATGACCTGTTCGCCGGCACGGGGCTGGGTCCGGGACACTATGCGATCATCGGTCAGGACCGCATCAGTGAGTTGATCAATGCCAAGCCTTACGAGCGTCGAGCCATCATCGAAGAAGCGGCGGGCATCACCAAGTTCCGATTGCGTCAGCGGGCCATTGAGCTGCGCCTCGAATCCACCCGCCAGAATCTCGCTCGGATTAACGACATCATCGCGGAAGTCGAGCGGCAGGTGGCCTCGCTCAAGCGTCAGGCGGCACGGGCACGACGGTACCGCCGGCTGAGGGAGGAACTGCGGACGCTTCTCCGCATCCTCTTCCGGCTGGAGTACCGCCGGATAGCGGACGAATTGGAGACGGTTCAGGCGCAGATCGAAACTCTGGCGCAGGAGAAGGCGCAATTGTTGGCAGAAATCTCGCGCCTTGAATCTGAACAACGGGACCTTGTGGAGCGAAGCCGGCGAGATGAGGCGCATGTTCACGAGATCCGAGAGCGCCTGGCTCGAGCTGACCTGGAGATCGAACGGGCGACGAGCCGTCGCACGAACGCCGAGCAGCAGCAGGCCGAGCTGATCCGTCGGTTCGCTGAGCTGGAGCGCGACGAGCATGCGCTCAAAGAGCGAATGACGGTGATCTCCCGCGAACAAACGCGCCTCCGAGCCGAAGCGGATCAGCTTGCCTCTGAGATTGCTCAAAGGGAAGGACAGCTCGCGGACGCCGAAAGCGAGCACGCTCGTCTCCTGGCCGACGTGCGGTCGCAAGAAGAAGCACTGGAGAGGTTGCGCGCCCGCTTCGTCGAAGCCGTCAACGCCGCCGCCACGTTGAGAAATGCTCGACAGCAGATCGAAGAGGCCATCCGCCGCATTGACCTCCGGTTGAAGAATCTGAGGAGCGAAGGAGACCGCGCCCGCCAGCGACGGGCAGAGCTTCTGCGGGAACGGCAGCAATTAGCCGACGAGATTGAGCGACTTCGTGAGCATGTGGCGACGCTCGTTCGCACCCGAGATGAGATCGCGTCCGCGTTAGCACAAGCGCGAGCAATCGAGGCCGCCGAGCGGAACGAACTGGCCGAACAAGAACGAACTCGTATCGCCTGGGAGAACCGGCTTCAATCCCTTATTGAGTTGGATGCGCACCATGCCTACTACTCGGATGCTGTTCAATATATCCTCCATCTGCCAGAGGCCCAGGATGAGCTGCATCTTCTGGGTACTTTGGCCGATAAGGTTCAGGTTGATCCCCGGTGGGAAAAGATGGTTGAGGCCGTCCTGGGCGAACGACTCCAGGCCATTCTCGTCCCGTCGCTTGAGGATGCCTGGCGAGCCATCGAGCGGCTGACGAGAGCCGGGGCCGGACGGGCACAGTTTCTCGTCGTAGGCATTGGCGGCGGCCAGGGGAATGGAGGCACGGCGGCGTCCTCTGCAGCGCCGACAAAGAACGACGCTCAGACGGGGGAATCCTCCTCGTCGTTCATGCGAATCCTTGGGCTCGACCCAATGGTCCAGGCCGCCTTTGCTCGTGCGTATCCCGAATATGAAACGGCTGAGGTTGTCCGGGATCGCGATGCCGCTGTGGAACGATCGCTTGCTGATCCCGGTCGCTTGTTTGTGACTCCCGAGGGCGAGTGGGTTCGCGGGGGATGCCTCCTCTCTGGAGGAGCCGACCCGGGCTGCGCCGTCGGTCTGCTCGCGGTCAAGCGGGAGATTCGGGAACTTCGGGCCCGGCTCGATCAACTGACCGAGCACCTGCGGATACGGCAGCGCCGCCTGGCCGATCACCACGCCGACATTGAAGCCTGCGAGGAAAAGCTCGGCGCCTGCGAATCAGAACTCCGCGAGCAGGAGAAGACACTTTTTGAGAAAGAAGTTCGATTCTCCGAGATCGAGCGAGAGATCGAACGAGTGGACCAACAGCTCCGTGTCGTTGCCTTCGAACAGACAGATGCGATGGCGGAACGGACGAAAGCTCTCGACGCGCAGGCTCAGATTGAGGCGGAACTGGCTCGGTCCGAAGAGGAGCTGCGTGAGCTTGAGGGCCGAAGTCAGCAGCTTCAGGCGGAGATCGCCCTATTTCGAGAGAAGATCACCGAGGCGGCGGAACGTGTATCGCACGTGCGAGTACAGCTCGCCGCCGCGAATGAGCGGAAGCAATCGCTCTCACACCGCCTGCGGCACCTCGATGACGAATATGCGGAGTGCGAGCGTCGGGGGGAACGCATCGGATGGGAGAAGCGGGCGATAACGGCCGAGAGAGAGACTCTCAGCCACACTCTCGAGGAGGTTGACGCGGAGATCTCCCGATTGCTGGCCGAACGCTCCGACCTGGAAGAGGCGCTCAACGATGCACTCGGTCATCTCGCTCAGGTGCATCAGACGAGCGATCACGCCCATCGGGCGGTAACGGAACTACGGGAGAAGGAGTCGTCCCTGCGCGACCAGTTGAGTCAGGCGGAGATCGCTCGCGCCACGCTTCAATCTCAGGCGCAGTTTTTGCATGAAAGTTGCTTTGCTGAACTGGCTCACACCCTGGAGGAAGTTCTCGCTCAACCCGATGACCTCACGACGCTTTCGCCTACCGTGGATGTCACCGACCCGCAGGCCATCAAACACCGAATCGAGGAGCTGCGTCGTCGCCTGGAAGAAGCCGGTCCCGTGAACATGATGGCACTTGACGAGCTACAGCAGGCGGAGCAGCGGTATGAGTTCCTGCGACGTCAGCGCGAGGACATCGAACGCTCGCTGGCTTCGACCGAGCAGGCCCTGCAGGAGATCCGACGACGGTCCCGCCAACGGTTCCTCGACGCTTTCCATGCCATCAATGAGAATTTCTCGGCCATGTTTCAGGAACTCTTCGGCGGCGGTCGTGGAGAGATGATTTTGCTCGATCCCGAGAATATCCTTGAGAGTGGGATTGACATCATCGCTCAGCCCCCGGGCAAGAGGCTGCAAAATATCCATCTACTGTCTGGAGGCGAGAAGGCTCTGGCGGCGCTGGCGTTATTACTCGCCATTTTCCGCTACCGACCGAGCCCCTTCTGCGTCCTGGATGAAGTTGACGCGGCGCTCGACGATGTCAACGTCGCCAGATTTTCGCAAAAGCTCATTGAAATGAGCGAGCGGACTCAGTTCATCGTCATCACGCACAACAAAGAAACGATGGAAGCGGCTCACGTCCTCTACGGCGTCACAATGGAAGAGCCCGGTGTTTCAAAACTCGTCTCCGTTCGGCTACAATAACACTCCGGCATTCAGCTCAATCAAGAGTGTCTCGCTCGTGCGCGAGGGCGTTGATGATGAAGGCGGGACTGACAGTTGGACCCTCTCGGTCCGCGTTTGGTGGAGCGAGCCTCGCTGTGCTTGCGATCTGTTGCACTTTGTGGGCGCAATCGTCTCGACCGGCCCCCACCGCCGATGCTCGCGCTGCAGCGTCGGACGCCGTCCACTACTACTACCGGTTCGAGAACCCGAAATTCGATGTCCCCTGCATGGAGTTGGAGTTTGACGATACGGGGAAGGGCCGCTTTTCCTTTCGCCGAAAGGAGAGCGCTGAGGCGGTGACGTCACCGCTGGAGCTTCTGCCGGAAACGCTTCATAAAATACGCGGCTCTCTTGAGGCCCTGCGATTCCTCGATAGTTCTGAGACTTATCAAGGTGAACGGGATGCCTCCTATCTGGGGACGGCGACAATTGGTGTCAAACAGGGCTCCAGAGAACGCCGCGTGAGTTTCAATTTCACCCGAAACGAAACGATGCGCGAGCTGGCGGCGGTACTTCGTGGTATCACGCTTCAGGAGTATCGGGTCTTCCTCATCGAACTCGCCCGGCAACATGAGCCGCTCGATCTAGATAAGCAGCTTATTTCGCTCGAGGCCGAATTGAAGAATGGCTGGCTGGCCGAGCCGGTCAAGCTTCTTCCTCTTCTCAGGCGATTGCGCGATGATGATGATGTGCTGCTGATTGTGCGCCGGCGGGCTGAACGGCTCGTTCGCTTCATCGAGAAAAAGGAGAGAAAAGGCTCCTGAGAGGCCATTTCGATGTGAGCCCTTGCCCACGCATTGCGTCTCTCCAAAAGGCATGGCATGGAATGGGCCTTGCTGCCTCGAATCACGAAATCGCCGGATCCTCTCTCGGATGAAAAGGGCTGAGGATATTCTCATGACCCAAACCCTCGATCTCGAGAGCGAGATTTTCCTGCCCATCGCTCTGACCGGCGAACTTTTTGCAGGGAATCGAGGAGGCCATGAGCCTTTTTACGTCGCTTGGGCGATTGGGGAGGTATATGGTGCCAGGGTTGATTAAAGGTACGTTACCCCGACGGCTCGCCATCAGCACGGTGCTGCTATTTTGTACGATGGGGGCGAACGATATATCACCCTCCACGCAACCCATAATCCAGCTCGGTCAAACTGTGGAAGGTGAACTTGGCCCCGGCGACAAGAAACTGGACGATGGCACCTATTATGATCTCTATCTTTTCCGTGGCGAGAGCCGTCAAAGGATCGTCCTCGACCTCACATCGTCGGATTTCGATCCTTTCCTGACCCTTCTCGATCAAGATGGAATGGCTATCGTGAGCGATCACGCGAGCGGAGGGCAACGTCATGCCCGCATTACGCTATCGCTGCCTTATTCTGGCAGGTACTATATTCGCGTCAACACCGTTCACAAGGAGCAGCGCGGGAAGTACACCCTCCGCACAACCGTCACAAAGAACGAGGACTAAACGATCCTCACGTCCTCTCCCCTGAGCGTCCAGATGAATTTCTCCACCGGTGTCCCCCTCACGCCAGCACGCGCGTTCAGCGCTTTTTCGACGAACGAGAGGTCGCCGCCTGGCCGAAAATGTCCGGGTGAATTCGTTTGACGGGGTGAGTCCGGGAGACAACGGTCAAGGGGATCTCCAGTTCGCGCGTCTTCGGTGGGTAGCAGACCTTCTCGCTGCAGGGTTGGTAACGAACCTTTGCTTTTAGAGTGTATTCACCCGGCGGTGTCGTCGGCTTTACCGTGAGAGGGAATCTAATGACCGCTCGCTTCTCATACACGGACAGTTGCTTGTTGGGAGCAAAGGGATAGCTACGGCGTTCCGGGCGCGGATAAACAGCCGTCCCCACCTGAAACGTCTCCGGAGCTTGAATCGTCACTCCGGTTGGGATGAGAAAATCTTCGGTCGGTTGATGGGAATTGATGTGGTACCCTTCTGCGATGTCGAGGATTACAGCGAGTTGTAGCCGGTCCCCCGGTCGAGCGCGATCTTGAGAGATCGCTGACATCACCATGACCACTTCCCCCGGAGAAGGCCGTTGAGGCGCCAGAGACAGCGTTGCGGCTAGAATGATCGCTGCCATCCCGATTCGACGATGTGCTCCCATACACAAGCCCTCCACAATAGAGAATGTCTCATGTTCAAGGTCTCAAGTCTAACACGAAACTGTATTCCGACGAACAGCACAAACGATCTCCCCGCGCGTCGAGTACGGAGACCGTCGGGTGAGCGTCCCCTCTGACCGGCGCTGTGTGAGGGCAAAATTGTCAAACTGACGCGACCGCGCAATAATTGGTGTCCTGAAATGCGAGGAGGGAAGTTGCCACGGTCGTTTTATGAACAGCCGACGGTCGAAGTGGCCAAGCAACTCCTGGGGAAATATCTCGTCCGCATGTCAGAAGAAGGGCCCATCGTCGGTAAGATCGTGGAAACAGAAGCCTATGTCGGACCAGAGGACCGGGCTTCTCATGCATGGCGAGGACGAACCCGGCGAACGGAGGTGATGTTTGGGCCACCGGGTTACGCCTACGTCTACCTGATCTACGGCATGTACCACTGCTTTAATGTGGTGACCGAACGCGAAGGGTATCCCGCAGCCGTCCTCGTTCGCGCCGTTGAACCCATCTCAGTGCTCCAGGCCGGCAGATCCCCCAACCGAAGGAGTCTCCCTACAAACGGTCCCGGGAAAGTCTGTCGCTATTTTGGCATTGATCGGTCATTCAACGGAATTGATCTCTGCGGATCGGTGATTTTCATCGAGGATCGCGGAACCCACATTGCGCCCGAAGAAATTGCTCACGCTCGGCGGATCGGGGTTGATTATGCCGGTCGGTGGAAAGATATTCCTTGGAGATTTTATCTTCGTGGGAGCCTCTACGTGTCAGCTCCCTGATCGTTGCGTCACCGGCACGTGCAGGGGTGTCCCCTCGAGAGGATGATCGCTCTTAAGAGAGTTCCAGCTCATCGGTCTTTTGTGAGGAAGCTTGCAAGTCCTCGTTTGAAATCTTCAGTCAGGCGAGCCAGGGCGTTGGTGGAGATTGCCTGCTCGAGGGCGGCCTCGATGGGAAGCGCGTCTATCTCGTAAAGGATGCGCTTGGTCAGCGTCATCGCCGTGAGGCTGTTTTGCTTCAGCTCACGAATGAAGGCAGTGGCATTGCGGTCGAAGTCCTCATCGGGGTAGACAAAGTTGACGAGACCAAGGCGTTCTGCTTCTGTGGCGGTGACGACTCGTCCGCTGAGGATCAGTTCCGCGGCCTTTTTCTCGCCAACCGATCGTCGCAGCAGAACAGCGACAATGGCGGCCACGAAGCCAATCTTGACTTCGGGATAACCGAATCGTGCGCTTTCGGCAGCGAGAAGGAGGTCGCAAGCGCTGGCCAGGCCGCAGCCTCCCGCTAGCGCCCGTCCGCGGACCAGCGCGACGACCGGCTTGACCAGCCGCCGCAACGTGAGGAAAAGGTTAGCCAGGCGTCGGGCATCGGCCAGATTCTCCATAACCGACGCTTCGCTCAGCGTCTGGAGTTCCGATAGATCCAGCCCGGCGCAGAAGTCCTTTCCCGCACCGGTCAGGATGACGAGTTTCACCCCGGCGTCCTCCTCTGCTGCACGGAGCGCCGAGCCCAGTTCATCGAGCGTCAGGCGGTCGAGCGCATTCCGCTTTTCCGGGCGATTGAGTGTGATGTAAGCGAGGCCCTCGGTGACAGAGTACTCGATTCGCTGATAATCGGCCATGTCAAGAACTCCTTCGCTCGGTTTTCGGTCGGGCGGCTCGGTTTCAGGTGATCAATCCAAGCTCGCGGGCCGTCTGATCCGGAACGTCAATTTCCATCCGAAGCAAGGCAGCGCTGAGCGTCTTTCCTTGCGCATCCAGGCGGAGCGAGACCGTCCCCCCACCGCCGAGCGCACGATGGAGAAGGAAATTTAAAGCTCCCAGGTTCGGAAGCTCATAGCGTTCGACTTCTCCCAGACAGATTCCGCGAAAATGGTCCTTGACGCGCTCAACGGTGACGTGTTCGACAAGAATCGGATAGTATTCCGGTTTGGAGGCGATCAGGCCGATGTTGGCCGTGTCACCCTTGTCGCCCGATCGCGCGTGAGCAAGGTATCGGAGTTGAACCTTCATATGAATCCCCCTTTGGTCTCCCCGTCGCTTTTGTTGCGCGGGGTGACGAATGGTTTTTCCCCGTGAGTCTCTGGGTGTGCGGGTTGCTGTCTTCTGGATAAACGATCGGCTTATATCGCCTCCCAGGAGTCTCCCCGGACATCCTCCCCCGTCTGAGCCCGCTCCTCTTTCCCCGGAGGGACAATGCCGGCAGGAGATTAACGATAGCGATTCCCCGCCATCCGATTATAGAGCCAGGCGAAAAATGCTCCGCCTATCGCTCCGTAGACGAAACTCCAGAGGAATCCGATGATGCTTCCTCCATAGGTCACCGCATATCCCGGATAGAGAAGACCAAGACGACTCAGGTGTTCCCCACCGGACTCACGCCAGGCAAGAAAAACGGTGAGGAGGAGGATGACCAACCCCCAGAGAAGACCAGTAGCGACGGCAAACGCCTTAATGTTAAGCCTCATTCACGCGCCTCCTTTTGCTCGATTTCAAAGCTGAGCACCAACCGCGTTATCGAGCAACGAGCGCGGGGTTGGTCACGACCTTACGACAACGAGACAGTTGGCGCCGCCATCGGCCTCACCGGGTTGTATAGAGAGTCACGCTCGACGGGTATCCGTCCAGCCTGACGAATCAGGTTCTCGATTTCACTCCGGGTGAGACCTTGCGGCGTATGGCCTCCGGCCATGTGATAGATCTTTTCTTCGACGACAGTTCCGTCCAGGTCGTCCGCCCCAAAGTGGAGAGCCACCTGCGCCAGTTTCGGCCCCATCATGATCCAGTAGGCTTTGATATGGTCGAAGTTGTCCAGGATCAATCGGGCGACAGCGATATTTTTCAGATCATCCACGCCCGTCGTCCAGGGAAGGTGGCTCAACTGGGTGTTCTCCGGATGAAAGGCCAGAGGGATGAAGGCCATGAAGCCCCCGGTTTCGTCTTGAAGGTCCCGGAGTCGGATGAGATGATCAACGCGCTCCTCGATGGTCTCCACGTGGCCGTAGAGCATCGTGGCATTGGACCGCACGCCACACTCATGAACGGCCCGGGCGACCTCCAGCCATCTTTCTCC
>DATLZR010000111.1 GCA_035573895.1 Blastocatellia bacterium
CGAGAAAGATCTCCGTCGGATGCCCGCCGAGAACCAGCCGCACGCCGAGCGGGCGGAGGCGATCGAGCACATCTCCGAGCTGCTCCTGCGTCTTCTGATCCGTCGCCGTCACATGTGCTCCCTGCCGGGCGAGAAATTCGCTGGCCGCCAATCCGCTCCGGGCCAATCCGACGACCGTGATCTTTTTGCCCGCCACCGTCATCATCGAGTGTGTCCGGCCCTCCGGTGAATCGTTCGGGGACAGAAGACGGAGGACGCCGGCCGCATCGGCCTCAATCTTCCGCACCATGTCGAGCCACCGACGATCCATAGCTCACCGCAGTTTCAGCGTTGACAGGCTCAACAACGCGAACAAAATGGCGATGATCAAAAACCGAAAGACGATCTTCGGTTCCTTCCAGCCGATCAATTCAAAGTGGTGATGGAGCGGGGCCATCTTCAACACGCGTCGTCCCCGCCCGGTCAACCGTCGGGTGGCCTTGAAGTATCCCACCTGAAGCATGACCGAGAGCGCTTCGAGGACGAAGACGCCGCCGATCATCACCAGCAGCAATTCCTGTTTGGCCAGCACGGCCAGCGTTCCGATCGAGCCTCCGAGCGCGAGGCTGCCCACATCGCCCATGAAGACTTCCGCCGGGGGCGCGTTGAACCAGAGAAAGCCCAGACAGGCACCCGCCAGCGCCCCGCAGAAGACCGTCAGCTCGCCCACTTGGGGGATGTGCTCGATGTTCAAATAGCGAGCGAACTCCGAATGACCGGTGACATAGGTGAATCCCGTCAAGGCCGCCAGCGTGATGAAGGCGATGCTGATGGCCAGTCCGTCCAGGCCATCGGTCAAGTTCACGGCATTGGATGATCCCACGATCACCAGCGTCATAAAAATCAGGTAGACGATCGCCGGAAGTTCCGGGCGAAACCGCTTGAAGAACGGCACGCTCAGCACCAGCGAGTAATCGAGTCCGTAGATGAGCACCACGCCGCCGATCACGCTGATGGCGCACTGGGCCGCCAGCTTCTGACGACCGGTCAATCCGAGCGATTGCTTCCGGGCGATCTTCCTGTAATCGTCCATGAATCCCACGGCTCCGAAGAGCACAATCGCGGCGATCGCCAGCCATACGTACCCATTCCGCAGATCCGCCCAGAGCACCGACGCCACGACGACGGAGAAGACGATGAGCACCCCTCCCATCGTGGGCGTCCCTCGTTTGGCCTGGTGCGCCTGCGGCCCTTCCTCGCGGATCGGCTGCCCGATCTGCCACTGACGGAGCTTGCGAATGAACCAGCCTCCGAGCACCAGGCTCAGCATCAGGGCCGTGATCGAAGCGTAGGCCGTGCGAAAGGTGATGTAGCGAAAGACGTTCAACGGATCGAGCCACGGATGAAACTGATCGTGGTAGCGGAGGTATAGCACCTCGTAGAGCAGATACCGGAGCATTGTCTCTTCAGGTACCCTCTCCCATGAATACGTGTTTCAACCGGGCTACCACCTGATCCAGTCGAACCCCTCGCGATCCTTTCACCAGCACGAGGTCCCCACTTCGGACATTGTCAAAGAGCCAGCGCGCAGCATCCTCGGGAGTGTCAACGTACCGGGTTGCCTCTTCCGGCATTCCCGCTTCGCGCGCACCCGCGATCAGCTCCCGGGCATCGCCGCGCACGCCCAGCAAAAGATCAATTCCCCGCCGGGCGATCTCGCGCCCGCACTGACGATGGAGTTCAGCCGAGTGCTCGCCGAGTTCGAGCATCTCTCCCGCCACCACGATTCGTCGGGCGACGCCATTGACGCTGGCCACGGTGGCGACCATCTCGGCGAGGGCGCGGGGATTGGAATTGTAGGAATCGTCTATCACCACGAAGTGCTGGGGGAATCGAAGAATCTCACCCCGCATGGTATAGGGGCGCGCGTGAGCGACAGCACGCGCAATCGCCTCCAATCCGATGTGGAAATAATCGGCGACGGCGGCCGCGGCCACGATGTTGGCGACCTGATGGCGACCAAGAAGCGATGTCCGCACCTCCACCTGGCCGCGGGGAGTGATCAACTGAAAGCTCATTCCCTCCAGACCGTGAATCCGAAGCTCGCGCGCCCGAACATCAGCCTCCGACTCGATGCCGAATGTGCGCACAGCGATGGGTTGGCGCCAGCGCATTCGCGCCACCCGTGGATCGTCCGCATTGAGGATGGCCAGGCCATCCGCCGGCAGATTGTCCACCAGTTCGGCCTTCGCTTCGGCGATGGCCTCAACCGAGGGGAAGAAGGCCAGGTGCGCCGCTCCCACATTCGTGACGACGCCCACCGTCGGCTGAGCAATCCGGCACAGATGCGTGATCTCTCCCGGCGCACTCATGCCCATCTCCAGAACGGCATAGTCGTAATCCGCCGGAGTGCGACCGTCGGAGATCATCTGGAGCAGCGACAGCGGGAGGCCATAGGCATTGTTGTAATTGCCGACGGTCTTCACCACGCGGGCGCCGTCAGCCGAGAGCATGAGCGCCGTCAGCTCTTTGGTCATCGTCTTTCCCGAGCTGCCGGTGATGCCGATGACCGGTTTCCCCCATCGCCGTCTCACCTCGCGCGCCAGCCCTTGCAACGCGACCAGCGGATCGGCCACCCGAATCTGCCGCCGCAGATCAACGCCACTCACATCGCGCCCGACCACTGCCGCACAGGCCCCCTTTTGCAGAGCATCCCCGACAAAATCATGTCCATCCTTATTGGTGCCCGTGATGGCGAAGAACAATTCACCGGGGCGGATCGTCCGCGAGTCAATGGAAAATCCCGTCGGCTCGACCTCGGCCAGTGCCGGATCGCACGGTCGGGCGCCGATGATGGCAACGATCTCTCCGAGCGTCATATCCCTCTTCCGACAAGTGCGAGGATAACGGTACAGGCGACGGCAGCCAGTTCGCCCTCGCGCGATGTCGCCGCGTCTCGCTCAGATGGTCCGAATCTTTTGCGCAGCGCCGTCCGGGCCACCTCGCGGTCATCGAAAGGAATCGTTCGGTCGGCAAAGACCTGCTCGGTCTCGTGACCCTTTCCCGCGAGAATAACGATGTCGCCAGGACGCGCCTCGGCCACGGCCCGCTCAATCGCTTCGCGCCGATCCACAATCATCAGATAGGGCGTCCCCGTGGGCTTGAGTCCGGCTTCGATCTGCGCCATGATCGCCTCGGGGTCTTCTGATCGCGGATTGTCCGATGTCACAATCACGAGGTCCGACATTTGCCCCGCCACGGCCCCCATGGGCGCGCGCTTCGTTTGATCTCGATCTCCCCCGCAGCCGAAGACCGTGAGCAATCGCCGCGGCGAAAGGCCACGCGCCGTCTCCAGAAGATTCCTCAACGCATCCTCCGTATGCGCATAATCCACGATGACGAGAAACGGCACGCTCCGATCGGGCAACCGAACAAGCTCAAAACGACCCGGCACCGACTCGCACGCTTCAACGCCCCTGGCGACCTCGTCCAGAGGCAGACCCAATCCCACGGCTGTGGCGGCCGCCGCGACCACGTTATAGACATTCGGTCGTCCCAGAAGCGGCGATCTCATCGTGACCTCACCCGCCGGCGTGCGAAGGGTGACCGTCATTCCGCTGAAAGACATTTCCCACCGCGCGACCGATACGTCAGAGTGCGACGTCAAACCGTAGGTCACAACGGGTCCTCGAACGATTTCCCGCAGCCTCCGACCCCAGGAATCATCCTCATTGATCACGGCGAGGGCCGGTGGTCTGCCCGTCGTCCCGTCGAAGAGCTTTCGCTTGGCGGCGAAATACGCCTCCATCGTTCCGTGAAAGTCGAGATGATCGGGAGTGAGATTGGTGAAGACCGCCGCCGCAAACTCGCATCCCTGCACGCGTTGGAGTTCCAGCGCGTGCGAGGAGACCTCCATGACTCCATAGCGACATCCGGCCTCAGCGGCGCGGCGGAGGAACCGCTGAATGTCCGGCGCTTCGGGCGTCGTTCGATCGGCGGGAATTTCCTCGTCACCGATTTGATAGCTCGTCGTTCCCAATCGCGCCACCGGGTGACCTGCGGCCCGCAAGATGGAAGTCAGAAGGTAGGTCGTGGTCGTCTTCCCGTTAGTCCCCGTCACGCCAATCACGTTTATGTCACGCGAAGGATGATGATAAAAAGCAGCCGCCGCTTCTGCCAGTGCCCGTCGGGCATCCGCGACGCGAAGCCAGGCGCCTGAGAATTCGGGAGGACAGGGAGCCTCCGAGATAATTCCCACCGCCCCTCGCGACATCGCATCGCCGACGAACCGATTGCCATCCTGCTTCAATCCCCGAATGGCGACGAAGACGCTTCCGGGAGAAGCGCGGCGCGAATCGTAGGTGATATCAGCAACGGGAAGATCGAGCGGACCCGTCGCTTCCGCTCTGACAATATTCGCCAGTTCCTTGAGCGTCATCATGCGTTTGACACCGAACCTTGCGTCGAGTCGCCCCGCGGGCCACTCGCTTTGTCACTGAAACTCGACCCGACACGTTGCACCGCTGGTGATCGGGGTTCCCGGGGCCGGAGATTGACGTACGGCTCGGCCTCCTGAGCCCACGACGATGAGCCGCAGCCCCAGTCGCGTGCACTCGGCGGTCACAGCGCGAAGCCCTCGATTCCGGAAGTCAGGCATGGTCAGCGTCGGGCGCTCCTGCCCGGCGATGTCGTATGGCGGTGAGTTGACTGCCGCCAGAGGCGCCAGTGCCCTGACCGAAGGATTGGCGGAAATCTGCACCTTCTCCTTTTCGTCCACATCCCCATCCAGAAGAGAGGGGCGAGAACTCACGCCCTCCGTCCCTTCCGCAAGATCGGCTTCCGAGGCGATGATGGGAGTCGCCCGTGGACTCTCGTCGGGAGGAACTCCGAGGACATGGAGCGCCGCCTCGGCGATTTTCTTGAAGACGGGGGCAGCGACCTCTCCGCCGAGATGCTTGCCGCGCGGGCCATCAATAGCAACGAGGACGACCACGCGAGGATCTTTCACCGGAGCGAAACCGGCAAAGGACGCGACATATCGGCTCGTCGAATAGCGGCGCGTCCGGGGATCAATCTGCTGAGCTGTTCCCGTCTTGCCCGCGGCCGAATATCCATCGAGCCGCGCGAGCCGACCGGTTCCGCGCAGGACCACTCCTTCGAGCAGGTCGGCCAGTATTTGCGCCGTGCGACTGCTGATCACGCGCCGCCGCTCGGGCTTCGCCTCCATCAGGACCTCTCCGGTTCGAGAGCGGACCGACCGAACCACGTGCGGCTGAACCCACACACCATCATTGGCTATGGCAGCGACTGCCGCCGCCATCTGCAGACCCGTCACGCCGATTTCCTGACCGATGGCTACCGCGCCGGTGGACACAAGCGACCATCGGTCCGGAGGTCGAACGATCCCTTTTGCTTCCCCGGGAAGGTCCACGCCGGTTCGTCGCCCCAGACCGAATCGTTCGATATATTCGCTCAGCAGCGGCCGTCCCAACCGATGAGCGACCTGCACGGCTGCGGTGTTGCTCGACTGCTCGATCGCCTCGCGAATGGAGAGTCGAGAAAATACCTTGTGATCGCGGATGGTGTGACCGGCCAGCACAATTCTCCCGCCCATGCCGTCGAGGAATTCCGACGGTCGGATCACCCCCTCTTCCAGCGCCGCGGCATAGGTCACGATCTTGAAAACCGATCCCGGCTCGTAAATATCGCGGATCGCTCGGTTGCGCCTCTGCTCCTCCGAGACGCTGGAGAAGGCATTCGGGTCGAACGTCGGCACATTGGCCAGAGCGAGAATTTCGCCCGTGTTCGGCTCCAGGACAATCGCCATCCCGCTGCGCGCCTGATGCCGACGAACAGCCGCCCGCAACTCCTTCTCCGTTTGAAATTGAATGGCCGAATCAATCGTCAGGATGACGTCTTGACCTCGAACCGGGGATCGTTGCGTGCGCTCGTAGGTGCGCCCGCGTGCGTCTTTATGGACGAGGATGTAGGCTTCCTTCCCTCGAATGAAGCTGTCATAGGCGAGTTCGACGCCGTCCAATCCGACTTCGTCAATTCCCGAATAGCCGAGGACGTGCGCCGCCAGTTCGTTGTTCGGATAGATGCGTTTGTTCTCGGTGACGAAGTGAATGCCGGGGAGATTGAGCGCCTTGACGGCCGTCGCTTCGTCGGCGCTCACCTTTCGTTTGATCCAGACGAACTCCCGCCGTTCGGAGAGCTTCTCGCGCAGCGCATCAACGTTCACCGACAGCACGCGGGCGAGTTCCCCTGCCGTTCGGCCGACGTCTTCGACCTCGGCGGGGACGGCGAAAATAGATTGGGCTTCGACGCTCTTGGCCAGCTCACGACCCGCTCTGTCGTAAATCGTTCCTCGAATCGGCGTGATGCGAATGGTGCGCTGCTGCTGACGCTCGGCCATCGCCTGCCAGGCGGAGTGCCTCACAACCTGAAGATAGAACAGACGGGTCCACACCACGAGCATCCACACACCAACGAGTGTCGCCATCAGAAGAATGCGCTGCCGAAGCTTCTTCTGATAGAGCTCTCGCTTCATCGCTGCGGGTCCCCTTGCTTGGATGGTCGCTTTCGCTTGGGCGGTGTTATCTCAGCGTCCGACGGAGACGATGCCCTGTCAGCCTCGTCCGTCGGTTTCAGCGTTCGCTGTCCCGCCGTCGTCTGGTCGGGAGGGATCGCGTCCTTTCGGGACTCGGTCCGTTCGGGCGCCGATGCGGGCGAAGCGGACGCCGAGGCATCGGACGACGTCTTGCTCGCGGGCTCACCGGCGGCGACTCCCGACGCGACGTCCGTTCTTCGCTCCCTCTTGGGAGACGGCAAAGTATGGGTGACCGTCGGTGGATCAGAAATCGTCGCCGGGCGCGACGATCGCTCCATCACAGCGACCGGACGCGGCTTCCCGCCGATGACGATCACCTTCGACGAATCCGGGCGAATCATCCCCAACCGGCGAGCCAACTCTTCGATCACCTGGGGCGAACGTTGATATGCCCGTTCCAGTTCGAGCTGGCGTTTCTCGGCCTCGCGCCGATCTCGCTCGCGCACGAGCTGATCGGTTCGATACCCGAGGCGAAGCGCCTCCACGTGTTGCCAGGTGGCATAGATCAAGGATCCGGCGACGCCAATGATCAGCAGGAGAATCAGCATCAGCCGACGAAAAGCTCGTTGATCCGACGGCTTGTACAGTCGCGCGTTGTGAATCTGCTTGTGAACGTATCGCGTCATGGCTGCCTCCTCACGATCCGCAGGACATTGCTCACCGCTCTTCCAGGCGAAGGCACGCTCGCAATCGGGCACTGCGCGCTCGGGGATTCTCCTGAAGCTCGGTCTCGCTCGGCCGGACGGCTTTGCGGGTGAGGAGTTCAACCCGTCGCCGTGCGCCGCAGAGGGGACATCCCGAGACCTCATCGAATCCCGGCGGCAATGGCGGGCAGTCGCACCGGCCCGCATGGAATCGGAGTCGTCGCTTGACAATTCGATCTTCCAGAGAGTGAAACGAGATCACGACCAGTCGGCCACCCACTGCGAGGAGATCAACAGCCTGATCCAGGAACTCTTCCAATCCACTCAATTCATCGTTGACGGCGATGCGCAAGGCCTGAAACGTGCGCGTCGCCGGATGAATGCGTCGCGGCGTCCGTCGCCCCACCGCCGTGGCCACGAGTCGGGCGAGATCGGTCGTCGTAACAATGGGACGACGTGCGCGCGCTTGAACGATGGCTCGGGCAATCGCACGGGCCGCCGGCTCTTCGCCGTAACGAAAGATGATGTCGGCCAGCTCATCCTCACTGAGCCGATTCACCAGATCCGCTGCCGTGAGCGACTGCCGACGATCCATCCGCATATCGAGGGGTCCTTCGCGCTCGAAGCTGAATCCTCGCTCGGCCGTCTCCAACTGAAGAGACGACACGCCCAGGTCCGCCAGGATCCCATCAACCTGGGTGATGCCCCGCCGAGAGAGAACGAAGGTCATCTCCTTGAAGTCAGCATGAACGATCTCGCAGCGCGAGGAAAATCGGTCGAGCCGTTGCTGCGCCAGCTCGACGGCCTCCGCGTCGCGATCGAACCCAATGACCCGCACCCGATCCGAAGCCTCCAGCAGGGCTTCCGCGTGTCCTCCCAAACCCAACGTGCAGTCAACGAAAATACCTCCTCGGTCGGGCCGGAGCATGGCCAGCGTCTCTCTCAGAAGGACCGGACGATGAATCATTGGCGACCGTCCGCCGCTAGATTCCCAGTCGGGCAATCGCAGCAGCATCATCACGGGTGAACTCCTCCGCCCTGAGCAGGGCTTCAAACCTCTCCAGATTCCACACCTGAAGGTAGGTCACATAGCCCAGGACCGCGACTTCTCCGTTCAGACCCGCCTCCGTTCGCAACGGCGGGTGAATCAGGATGCGCCCCTGACCATCCATCGTGGCGGGGCGACCGTAAAAATTCGTCCGACGGAGAAATTTCTCCTTGATCGGTTCCATCTCCGGAAGTTGCGCCAGACTCTGTTCGATCTTCTCCCATTCGGGCAAAGGGTAGAGCCGCACATGATCCCCATTGATGCTGGTGATGAAGAACTCGGGTCCGTACTTCTTCTGAATGTAGTCGCGAAAGGCAGCGGGAATCTTGATGCGCCCTTTCTCGTCCACTTTGGTTGTGTAGTTGCCGCGTAACATTTTTTATCTTTGTAGCTTCCCTCTGCCCATTAAAGTATCGCTTTAAGATCGGCGGCGAGATGTGGACCGCCAACCACTTCAGTCCACTTTAGTCCACCGCGCCTATACTATGCCAGATATACCGCTATGTCAAGAAGAAAATTGGAGAAGGGGAAGGTGTCAGTAGGATCTCGCCAATTTTGTGATTTTCAGAAGCTTATCTCCATGATGCCGATGACCGATGGACTCCTCCATCAAGAGCGGGGGGCGTTAGGTATGTCATGAAACCCGTCGGAGGAGGCGCCCGAGATACCTCTGTATTTTGTGTGTCGTCGAACCTCACAAGATATTGGGGCATTCCATCCCTTCTGCGTCGCCCCCAAGGCTCCTGCCGAACGATCGCGTGAGGAAAGACTCTCTCCGGAGCACCTCGTTACGAAGCCGTCGTCGGGGACGACGGATGATCGGCCAGAGGAAGATCGAAGGTGAAAGTGCTTCCTTTTCCCGGTTCGCTTGTGACCGATATGCTGCCGCCGTGGGCTTCCACGATCCATCGGGCGATGGCCAGTCCTAAACCTGATCCCGAGGCCTGATCGCGCGCTTTCTTTCTTCGCCGGTAGAAACGCTCGAAGATATGGGGAATGTCCTCGGGCGCTATACCGCAGCCCGTATCGCTGATCTGGACGATGGCTCGTCCCTCGCGCTGACTCAGAGCGACGGTGATCCGACCTCCTGCCGGAGTGAACTTGATCGCGTTGTCCAGAAGGTTGAGCAGAAGCTGTTTGAGCCGTCGCTGATCCCCGGAAACGATGATGGGAGACTCGGGGATCTCCATGACGAGGTCGAGGCCCCGCTCTTCGATCAAGGGGCGAAGATGATCGCCAATGTCACGACACAGCTCACCGAGGGGCAGAGGAACGAGTTCGAGCGTGAGTCGTCCCGTATCCGAGCGAGAGAGCGTCAACAGATCGTCAACCAGGCGACAGAGTCGGACGATCTCATCCAGAGCCCTCTGCAGGACGCGCTGATAGTCCTCGGGGGTCCGTTCCCGTCTCAGGGCGATCTCGATCTCGCTCCGCAGGACGGTGAGGGGAGTCCGAAGTTCATGCGAGGCATCATCGGTGAATCGTCGTTCGCGCTCAAATGCCTCGTCCAGACGGGCGATCATCTGGTTGAAGGTTTCCGCCAGCCGGGCCAGTTCGTCCCGACTGGAGGGGACTTCCACTCGTTGTTTGAGATTTCGTGCGCCAATGCTCTGAGCGGTGCGGGTAATTCGATCGAGAGGGCCGAGGACCGCATCGGCGAGAATTTTGCCGCCGTAGCTCGCCAGCGCGAGCGCCAGAGGAATCGCCACAAGCAGAATCACCAGAACCGTTCGTTCCGCGCGTCGAACATCTTCGATGACGTAGCCCGCCCGTATGAAGGCGGAGACTTCTCCATCGTCGCCGATGACGCGCCAGGTCACCACCCGCATGGCCTTTCCATCGGCGGCGATAGCATCTTCACCGATCGGTTCGGCGCTCCGCCTCACGGCTTCCAGAAGGTCTCGGTTGATTGGCACTCGATGACTCTCCGAGAGAGCGGCAACGTCGGTGACCTCGCCCGTCGGGCTGATGAGTTCGACGAACTCGGGAGCAATGGTCAACCGATCCGATGACACGTCGGGGAACTCCTCTCCTCGTTCAGCCGCCCGAAGCCGCGCCTCGATCGCTTTCACCTGGTCATTGAGTGATGCATCTATAACGTTGCGCAGTCCGCTGGAGAGATAGAAGTAGATGGCCACGCCGAAAATGCTGAGGACGACGGCGACGATCCCCAGGTACCAGGCGATCAGCTTCTTGCGAAGCGACATCATCAGGAGGAAAGTCTAGCAGTGGGAACGTGAGCGACTCAACGCCAGGGTGAGAAGCACCGGTCCGATCTCACCCATCGGCTCCGTTAAGGCAACCGACAGGGAGCTGTATGTTGGCGAGGGTTCTCCAGGAATGTCGGCTGCCGTTCCAGTTCGTCAGCGAGATTCCTGGCCCAGATCGGATGGTGGTTCCTTTGACAGCCATGTGAGGATTGCTGTCACCAGGCGCGGCGCGAGGCCAAGTGGCGACCGACTCTCGACCGTCACACCATCCGGTTCGATGATCCCATAGGCGACGCTCGGTTTGAGGTCCACCTGCAGAGGCGTCGGCGTGAAATCTTTTTTGCTGGCGCTCAGCATGCGACCCAATCGGTTCAGGTAGTCACGATTTGAGCCGTAGAAGAGAAACGCGGCGTCCTCCGGCAGGTCGTTGAGCGCCTCGCGGTACGAGGTGGAGTCACGCAGCGACCGACCCGAACGGGCGGTATCGAGGACTTTCCCAACGGCATCGAGGGTGTTGCTGGCGATGAAGACTCCATCGGCGAACGTGTAGTGAAGGAGCGCACGGTTAGACTTCCCGACGAGACTCGTGATGGAGGCGCCATATGCGTTCGACGACATAAGCCGGTACCCCAGGGACAGCGCCAGTTTCTCCAGCGCCCGAGCGACACGCGCCTGGTCGCGAACGCTCACGAGGAGGACATGGCGATGAGTTTCTCCACTGCTGAGGTCAACCACACACGCTTCGGATCCCAGGGAGGAGAGAATATCCGCTTGAACATCAATTCCGGTCTTCCTCCGAATCTCCTCCAGGACATCGCGTGGGGCTCGCCGTCCGAGCGCTACACGAGCATGATCGAGCAGAGCATGGATGACTTCTGTTGCTTCGCTGACGGTGGCCGTTGAGACGTCGAAGATCCGCTCGGCGTCCTCGGGGACGAGCGAAAGGAGGGCGCGAGGTGTCGGTGGCGTCCTCAAAATGACGCGAGCCAATCCCTCTTCTCCGGCGACGCCGACATGAAGCCGTTCGATCACTCGTCCCTCATCGAACGTGCTCGTCAGCACCGCCGAGGTGATGGAGTCAGCGCCGGCCTTCATGAGGATCTCTCGCAGAAGCTGAGCCTCTTGAGGGTCGTTCGCGGGCAGAGATTCAATCAGGCGGCGCACGGCCGATCCGTCAATGAAGCCAATGACATCATTGAACCCGCCCTGACGCGTCTGAATGAGATGAGGATTACTTTCCAGCGATGGCACTCGCCCCTGGCGCACGTCGAGGATTTTCTTCACCGCCTCGGAGCTACGCGAGAGAACGACGAGGCGATCGGATCGGGCATAGATCAGATTCTCCCGTGAACCGGGAAGGTGGAAGATGTCGGCGTCAGCATAGCGTTCGTTCGGAAGGAAGGTTCTCACCCGCCCGTATCGTTTCCAGAGTTGCAGAGCGCGTCGCTCAAATAAGCGCCGCGCATCGGTCGAATCGAACTCGGCGACAAGGACGAGTTCGGGATTGGCCTGGCCATCGGGAGACCGACTCATGAGGAGAGCGGCCGCGTAGCCAGCGTCCAGAATGCCGGCGTGATTGGCCCCGATGAGGAAGGCCGAAGTCGCGGTCGGGTTAGCCCGGGCGAACTGCTGCCACGCATCCGATTCCGCAATGCGCAGTGCGAGCGTTCGGAGATCGGGGACTCCGATGAAGGCGATGGTATCGGAGGGCAGGTATCGTTCGAGCCGGTGGACGGCGGCTGCCGAACGCGAAACAAACCAGGAAGCGGTCAGACTGCTTCCGATGAGAATGACCGCGCTGAGGAGAACGAGCGTCTTTTTTCTTGATTTCACCATAGGTCACCTCGCGTGCGCGTCACTACGTTAGCATGACTGGCGTCAGGCTTTCAACTCCTTTCGGTCAAAAACGTACTGAGCGGCGAGGTAGAGAAGGACGGTGATGGCTGCCATTGTGAGAAGGGGAGCCGGCTCGAGCTGGGCGTAGAGTTCGAGGTTCACCGTCTCCGGCCCCCGCGACTCCCGCAGCACGTTGGCGAGAATCCAATCGAACAGTCGCTCCCCCAGAAAGTAAAACATTCCCGCGAGCGAGATCGCCCCGGCAATCACCGCCACCCACCACCTTCCGAAAATCACCGAGAAGAGAAACGTCCCGGCGAAGACCGTTCCTCCGAGGAGTCCCGTCCAGAGCGTTCCTCGGAGACCGTTGGTGAGAATTCGCAGAAAGTCGCTTCCCGATCCGGCCAGCGTGACCCCCCGGGCGAGCACGAGTAATCCGAGATAAGCCAGGGCGAGCGTCGTCAGGATCGAGAACCCGATGCAGATGATGGCCTGACTGAGTCCCAGGAGAAACTTGAGCAGCAGAATTTCCCGGCGCCGAATGGGGCGTTCAAAGAGAAAGAACATCTCGTGACTGGCGATTTCCGGCGCGACCGCTCCCGAGGCGAAGAAGGCCAGCAGAAACAATCCCGCCGAGAGAACGAATCCCGACTGGACGATCAGGGCGAGGTTCAGAGCTGTCACAGCGATGTGGTCGGTGGCGACGGCAAGATCGAATCGCACCCGTTCATTGAACAGGACGACGAATGTCCCGATGATGGCGGGGAGGGG
>DATLZR010000112.1 GCA_035573895.1 Blastocatellia bacterium
CCGCCTCGGGCATAAGTCGCTTGAGCGTCGCTGCTCCCTGAACGTCAATGCTCAGGATGAGGTCGTGGCCGGACGTCAGCTCTTGCTCCATTTGTCGCCGCGAGCGGCCGTAGCGAAAGCCGTAGACCTCGGCCCACTCGATGAACTCTCCGGCCCGACGCATCCCATCAAATTCCTCCTCGCTGACGAAGAAGTAGTCGCGCCCCTCCACTTCGTTTTCCCGACGCGGGCGGGTCGTGTAGGAGACTGAATATTTCAATCGCGGGGTGGATTCCACGACCGCCGCCACGAGCGTCGTCTTTCCCGCGCCCGAGGGTCCCGACACGACGAACAGGAGTCCTCGCTCATTCGACATTTTGCGCCTGCTCGCGCAATTTCTCGATCTCCGCCTTCATCTGCAAAGCGGCGGAGCAGATCGTCAGTTCACCGGCTTTTGACAGGATCGTGTTGACCTCGCGATTCATCTCTTGGAGCAGGAAGTCCAGCTTCTTGCCCACCGCCTCTTCCGCCCGAAGAAGAGAACGATAGTGTTGGAGGTGGCTTCTCACCCGGACGATCTCTTCGCTGATGTCGGCGCGACTGGCCAGGAAGACGACCTCCTGGGCCAATCGCGTGGGATCGAGCGAGAGAGTTCCTTTCAGGGCATCGAGGCGATCGAGCAATTTCTGCCGGTAGTGCTCGGTGAGGGAGCGGGCATCAGCTTCGATCTCGTTCAGGCATCGCTCCAGGATGTCGAGCCGCTTGTGCATATCATGTTCGAGTTCGCGGCCTTCGGCCTGCCGCATCTCGATCATCGCCCGGAGAGCGCACTGGACGGTGGCTTCGACCCGCTCGGCCAGGGTCTCGGTCAGCGGTGTCGCCGCCGCGCTCGCCGGATGCAACACATCGGGGAAGGCCGCCAGCACATGGAGATCCACCTCTCCGGCGAGAGAAAAATCCTCCTTGATTTGCCGGAGCCAGGCGATGTACGCGGCGATCTTCTCTCGATTGATCCCGACCACCGCCGCTTGAGCCGGTCGCTCGTATTCGACGCTCACCGTGATGCGTCCGCGCTGACAGAGAGCCTGCACCTTCCGCCGAATGCGCGGTTCGAGCGCCTGCCATCCTTCGGGCAGGCGCAGTTGCAGCTCCAGAAAGCGGTGGTTGACGCTCGATGCCACCACCCGGAGCGAGCCTTCCTCTCCTTCATAGGTCGCACTTCCGTAACCGGTCATGCTCGTGAGCATGGATCACCTCGGATGAGACCGCTCAAGGGGCACCGATTCGTCATCGGCGAATTGAAGCTCGTAGAGGCGACGATAGAGCCCTCCCCGCGCCAGCAATTCGTCATGCGTTCCCTGTTCGACGACGCGCCCTCCATCGAGAACGATCAAACGGTCGGCCCGACGCACCGTCGAGAGCCGATGGGCAATGACGATGACGGTTCGTCCCCGCATGAGATTGGCCAGGGCGCGTTGCACATACAGCTCCGATTCGGCATCGAGGGCTGAGGTCGCCTCATCGAGGATGAGGATGGGAGCGTTTTTCAATATCGCCCGGGCGATGGCGATGCGCTGGCGCTGGCCGCCGGACAGACGCACGCCGCGCTCGCCGATGACCGTCTCGTAGCCCGCGGGCAGATCGCAAATGAAATCATGAGCGAGCGCCGCCCGCGCCGCTTGCTCGATCTCGGCGTCGCTGGCATCGCTCCGCCCGTAGGCGATGTTGTTTCGCACCGTGTCGTGGAACAGGATCACATCCTGCGTCACCAGAGCCATCAGGCGCCGGAGCGATTCGAGTCGAATCCGCCGAATATCCACCCCATCGAGGTAAATCGCGCCCGATGTCACATCGTAAAATCGGGGCAGGAGTTTAATCAGCGTCGTCTTCCCCACGCCGCTCGATCCTACGATGGCGACCATTTCGCCCGCTCGCACGGTGAAGCTCACGTCCTTGAGCACGGGCTCGTCGCCGTCGTGGTAGGTGAAGGAGACGTGGCGAAACTCGATCCGGTCGCGGAACGTATCGAGCGTGATGGCATCGGCTCGATCCGGGATCTCCGTGTGATGATCGAGCAGGCGAAAGACGCGACCGGCAGCGGCCAGAGCGTGCTGCATCGAGTTGTGAAGCCGACTCAGCTTGCGCACGGGATCGTAGAGGCTGAAGAGGAAGAAGAGGAAGCCGAAGAATTCGCCCGGCGTCATTTCCCGGCGGGCGATGATGTGCTGCGCATAGAGGATGAATCCCGCCGCCGCGACCACGCCGAGCAATTCCAGAATCGGCGGGGAGAGAGCCGCATAGCGCGCCGCTTTCAACGCCGATCGCATGAGGCGACGCGCCGCCGCTCGAAATCGCTCCGATTCCACCCGCTCAGCGTGAAATGCCTTCACGACGGTGTGGCCGGAGATCGTCTCCTGAGCGACGTGGAGAATCTCCTGGTACCCTTCTTGCACGCGCGCTCCCGTGCGCCGGAGTCGCTGCCCGAAGTAGATCGTGGCCTGGTAGACGAGCGGCCCCAGAAGCAGCGCGAACGACGCCAGCTTCCAGTTCAGCTTGAACACTGCCACGAGAAAAACAACCAGCGTGAACGATTCCCGCAGCGCATCGGCGAGGGTGCGCGAGACCGCCAGCTCGATCTTCTCGACATCGCTCACCAGATGAGAGGTCAGCGCATTCGTGTGATAGGTCGAGAAGAAGGGGGCCGACTGCCGCAGAATATGGTCGTAGAGCGAACAGCGCAAATCGAACACGGCGCGCTGGCCGATCTGTGCCATCAGGACCTGAGAGAAATAATCGGCCACGCCCTTGATCAGGGTGAAGAAGATCAACAGGAAGGCAATCAGGATCCAGGTTCGCTGGCTCCCGAGCGGAAGATAGCGATGAAAGTCAATGAGGTTGCGCGCGACCGGAGGCGTCGCAGCCATGCCGCTGGCCGCCAGAAGCCCATCCGAAATGGGCACGAGCAGAGCCCGAATCGCTCCCTCCAGCACGGCCACGACGTTCATTAACACGAGGGCCAGCAGCAATAGCCCCGCCGACGGGCGCAAATACCGCAGCACTCGAACGAATTCGGTCATCGTCCGCCTGTCCGTTCACGCCGCCGGGAGCGCGGCGACGAGAGCCTCCATCTCATCCCGCGTGTTGTACAGGTGGGGAGCAACGCGCACGCGCCCGCAGCGAGCGGAAACGATGATGCCTTCCTTCTCCACTCGCCGAACGATCTCTTCGGCGGGTCGCTCGGGATGAGCGAGGCAGATGATGGCGGAGGCTTCTCCCGCCCGCCGCGAACTGACCACCCGGTAGCCCTTGGCCTGAGCCGCTTCGCAAAGGAACGTCCCCAGATCCAGGACGTGACGGTCTATCGCCTCGATCCCCACCGTGAGCAGCAGATCGAGCGAGGCACTCAACCCCGCCAGACCAATGGCATTGAGCGTACCGCACTCGAAGCGTCGGGCGCTGTCATGATAGTCGAGACGGTAGGAAAGCGTCTCGCTGCTCAGGACGCGATCCCAGTCCTTGACCGACATCCAGCCGACGACCGTCGGACGAACCTTCTCCCAGGCGCGCTCAGCCAGAAAAAGAACGGCTGCTCCCTCCGGCCCGAGCAACCATTTATGACCATCGGCGGCGAAAGCGTCAACCTGGTAGCGCCGGACATCGAACGGATGGACGCCGAGACCTTGAATGGCATCAACGAAAAAGAAGATGCCGCGCCGCCGACAGAAGTCACCGATGCGTTCCAGGTCCATGCGGAAGCCGCTGGCAAACTGGACGAAGCTCACGGCGATCAGGCGCGTTCGGTCGTCTACGAGTGCCAGCAGCTCGTCGGTCTCTATCCGACCGTCTCGCTCGGGAGCCATCCGAACCTGGACGCCGTATCGCTCCAGTTGCATCCAGGGATAGATATTGGAGGGGAACTCGCAGGCGCAGGTCACGACGTTATCGCCCGGTTGCCAGCTCAATCCGTTGGCGATGGTGGAAATACCTTCGGACGTATTGCGGAGGAAGGCGATCTCCTCGGGACGGGCAGACACAAGCTGCGCCACTTTCGCCCGTGTTCGTTCCACTTCGGCCATCCAGGCGCTCCATCGAACCGATCCGGTTCGGGCGACCTCTTCGATGAGCCGGTGCATGGCCTCGGCCGAGGGCTGCGGCAGAGGGGCTACGGCCGCGTGATTGAGATAGATGTAACGGCGGGTGATGGGAAAGAGCTGGCGAATTGCTTCGTTCATAACCCTATCGTCAACTGAAAGACGGGCCGAATCTCCCCGACGACCAGCCCCCGATGGTTCGTCAACGGAACCTGGCGGCAGGGGGCGAGAGCCTCACGCAGAGGCGGCGTGAGCAAGCCCAGTTGATCGAGCACCTCGACCAGAGTTGCATCCCGCGCCCGCCGATCATCGCCGTCTTCGACCTTCACGGCGATGCCCAAACCGTGGGGGTATCGCACCGAGGGAAAAACGCCTACCGTGAAGACGCCTTCGGCGCCGACTTTGGCCACCCATCGCTGGGGCGCACGTTGCATCAACTGCGTATCCAGACGGTGACTTGTTCCCCCAACCATCTCGGGATGTTCGGTCATGGCCTGGACGATCTCGCGGGCCGCTTCGGCCTGAGCGCCATCGAGCGGCACGATGTCGGGATTGACCAATCGGGCATACATGAGCGCCATGCGCTCGATCGGAAGAGCAAACGTCGGCGCGCTGCATCCGTCCACGCCAATGGCAATCTCTTCGGGGGCCATCCCGGCAAAGCGCGCGATGGTAGCGAGAATCTCTTGCTGTACCGGATGAGTCGGATCCAGATAGGTCGTCACATCCTGCTGTCGAAAGCGAGCCAGTGCCAGCATGCCCGCGTGCTTGCCCGAACAATTATGGTGCAACACGGTCAGTCCCGCATCGCCCACGCGTTTGGCCGTCTCCTTATCAAGCGGCGGATGGAGGCCACAGCCGAGCGCGTCTGCCGTCAGACCGATCTTCTGCAAGATGCCCGCGACCACCTCGGTGTGAATCGGTTCCCCGCTGTGAGAGCCGCAGATAACGGCCAGCTCTCGACGCTCAAGGTGAAAATGACGAGCCGCCCCGCTGGCCACCAGGGGAATGGCTTGAAAGGGCTTGGCCGCCGACCGCAAATAGGTCACCCTCGTGGTGTCCCCAAAGGAGACGAGCCGATGCCCGGCAGGATCCACCGCAGCGATCATCGCGCGATGTCGTGACTCCACAACCGATCCCCGAACAACCTCGATCACCACCGGCGTCTCAATCATCGGCAGGAAAACTATCAAACGCGCCGGAGAACCGCAAGAAATCGCCTCCGCGATTGACCGGGCAAAGAAGGAGATCATTCGCCTCCAGGCAGTGCCGTGCACGCCTTGACGCCCCGGGGAAAGGGGAGATAAAGTGCCCCTCATGATTCTGGACAATCGCGCCGATGCCGCCGCGCGCCTCATCCTCGCCCTCGATCTTCCCACGCGGGCGCGGGCTCTTGAATTCATTCATGAGACCGAGGGCCTCGTGGGATCCTACAAAATCGGCAGCCAGCTCTTCACGGCAGAAGGGCCGACGTTGGTGCGAGACATCGTCGCGCGGGGGCAGAGCGTCTTCCTCGATCTGAAATTTCACGACATTCCCAACACGGTGGCCGGCGCCGCCGTCGAAGCGGCTCGCCTGGGTGTGCGCATGCTCACCATTCATGCCCTCGGCGGCGAGACGATGATGCGCCGGGCAGTGGAAGCGGTTCACGATCTTTGCGATGGCGAAGGACTCACGCCCCCTCGTCTGATCGCCGTCACGCTTCTGACGAGCCTCGGCCGCGAGGACCTGAAGAAAATTCACCTGAGCGGCACGCCGGAGGAGATTGTCGCGGACCTGGCCGAGCTGGCCTACTCCTGTGGGATGGATGGCGTCGTGGCCTCAGCACACGAATGCCCGGCGATCCGCGCCCGCGTCACCGATCCTCGATTCGTTCTCATCGTGCCGGGGATTCGCCCCGCCGACAGCAGCCCGCACGATCAACAGCGAATCGTCACACCGGGGCACGCCCTGCGCCTCGGAGCGGATTATCTCGTCGTCGGTCGCCCCATCCTGGAGAGTCCCACTCCGCGCCAGGCTGCTGAGAGAATCCTCGCGGAAATCGCCGCCTATTGTGACCGACATCTTGATACAGCCGAGAGTGATCTCCAGGGGAACTAGCTGAAGTTTTCCAGGCGCCGGCGTCCCTTTTTCTCCGCCCCCAACGTGCTGCGCTCCTTTCGCTTCGATACGTGCAGGTGATCCCGCCGATCCCGCTGTCTCCGCTCGCATCCCGCTCAAAAGCTCACGTTCCCCGTCGCGCGGGCGATGAGGGAACGAGCGACGCCAGCACACGCTGAATGAATCCATCGAGGGCATTACGCTCGATCCAGCGAACCACGACGACCAAATCGTTCTCCGGGTCCACGTAAATCATATTCGTTCCGTTGCCCAGATGAGCAAACGCCGAGGCCGGAGCACTCGGCAAGAGCTGCCGGTTTGTGTTGAGGAACCAGTTCATGAAGCCGTAAGTCGGTTGCGCCGGCGTGGGCGTGAGCGCGAGCGTCACCCATTGATCGGAGAGGATCTGTTTTTCCTTCCAGCGGCCCCGGCGGAGGGTAAGATAGCCGAATCGTGCCATATCGCGCGCGCTGATCAGCATCCCGCCTCCCCAGTGACCTCCGCCGCTGACCGATTGCACGACGGCACCATCCATAATCACCCAGGAATTGTCGTATCCGTACCAGCGCCAGGTGGGGGATGCGCCAATCGGATCCATGACGTATTCCTTGAGCACCTGCGGCAACGGGCGCCGCCAGATATTGAGGGCTGCCAGCGCCAGCACGTTCACCCGGACATCGTTGTATTCGTAGACGGTGCCCGGTTCATGGCGCGGGCGCGTGAGCCACTGCTCGGGATTGCTGCTTGGCCGATCCGCCCAATCGGGTTTTCCCCACAGCGTCCCTTCCCAGTCGCTCGTTTGACGCAGCAGATGATCCCAGGTGATCTTTCGATTATGCGGCGTATCAAAGAGGCGGAGGACGTGGGGCTGACCCAGCCGCTCGGCGCGATCTTTTCGCCCTTCGGGATCAAAAACGACAATGGGAGCCATCGCATCGGCCACACGGTCGTGCAGGTTGCGGATCAATCCTCGGTCATAGGCCAGACCGACAACCGTCGAGAGGAAACTCTTGGTGACACTGAAGGCCATGTCAACGCGATCCGGCTCGCCCCACTCGGCGACAATGTAGCCGTGACGGAGAATGATCCCGGTCGGTTCGCCGCGCTCGGCAAACGGCCCGATTCCCTCGCCAAACGGCTCACGACCGAAGGTCTGGTAATGGGCCAGTTCCAGATTGCGCGGCGCTTTGGTTTCCTGGGCGCGGGCAAAGGCGATGGCTTCCCGGAGACGATCAGCATCCATCCCCACCTGTTCAGGCGTGCGCCGCTCCCATTGGTCTCCCGGTCCGGGGTAATAGACCTCCGTTGGTGCCGGCCTGGACGCCTGACGATGACCCCGAGCGAAGATTCCAACGACTAGGAGCAGGGCGAGAAGAACCACACCCGCTACCTGACCGCTCAGAAAAACCCTCATCCTACCTGGCGTTGAGCCTCGCTGCGTGCCAGAGCCGTTACGTGAATCGTACACATTCAACTTCTCCGCCGAGAAAGTCTCAATCTTTTCCATCATCGTCTCCTCCGAAAATGTCCCGGAAACGGCGCATCTCATCTGCCAAAACCCAACGCTTGAAGCGCGCGCTCCGGGGAGGTGTTTCTGTCTCGAAAATCATCTCCCAACAGACTGAAAGGTTCCAGCGGATAAACCATCAGCTGGCCCTTTTTATCCGTTAGCGAACCTATTTTTCATCCTTTGTGGCGTGCGTGAGCACACGGGCGATTCTCGTGAAAATCACTGCAAGTGCACGCCTCCGGCGGGCCCGTTGAGCTAGCTCCACACAGATCTCTCAGTTCCCTCGTTCGTGGCGAACGTCCAGTTCGTGAGTGATTCCCGCGACGCTGCCGCGTCATGAACAACTCCTCCGAAAAGAGCCTGCAAGACACGCCACCGATCGGGGATGCGCCGCCCGCTGAAGCCTTTCATCCGTTGGCGAAGCCCGGTCTTCATAACTTCAGCACCGCAGCCCTCGCTTCATCAGCGGGTCCTTCATAAACCCACAAAAAAAGCCCACATCGCCCGAGAGGGCCAAATTTTTCACCGTCTCTCGGCGTTGCGCAAGTGTGATAGTCTCACAGGGGTGCACGCGGAGGGTGTAGAGTTGAACGTCGAAGTCCAGCGGAGTCCGGGTTGTGGGGAGCCTTTACCGGGGCTCGCATTTTTTCGTCTCTCCAACGGCATCGTATGTTGAGGAACCGATGGAACCAGCGTCGCAAGAGAGCCTGGAGTGGGCGGCAACGGGGAAAGGTGTTTTTACTCAGTCCCGCCGTGGTGTCACAAGAGAACCTGGGCTGGAGCGCAACCCGCACGCTGGCATTCGTGGCCGATGCCGAGGACATGTCGCAGGACTCTTACGTCGTCCACGTCACCGTCGCAAGAGGAACCTGAGGGAGGGCGTAACGTCAGGTCAGTTGACGAACAAATCCGGAACCCGCGACGGCGGTGGCAGAGGGATCCGAGAAATCTGTCGCTTCCACCGGGAAGCTCGCGTTGGATGGCGCGACTGTTTCCCGGAATTTTGCTCTCCTTCATCCGGGTCTCGATTCTTGCCCCTGCTAGTGCGGGCCGAGGAGGCGAGATGTTATACCAATGGCGGACTGGTGGAGGGGCGGATTTCGGATCTACAGGTTCCGATCTCGGAACCCGTTTATAGGCAATTCATGAGGGTTTTTGCAAAGGCAAGTAGGCTCGCGCTCTGGGCGAGGGTCTGTCACTCCTTCGAGAGGTTGACTGGCTGCCTCACTCCCCTCGGCCGACCCCACAATAAAGTCCCCCACCCACGGATGCTGATCACGAGGATTCTTCCCGTCTTCACCGCTCGTTCCGAGCGTCGGGGGAATTCTTCGAGGGATAACTGCCAAGCGTCCCGGGCCTTAAGCGGGTCAAGGGGATTCACCCTCGGGGAGCGCGACGGCGGAAATCAATGAAACCCTCGGATAGATCGGATCCGACTTTCCACTCCACTTTCTTGGAGATGGCGGCGTCTTGGGCGTCGCTTCCGGTCCAGCTCTCGCCGATGACGATGGGCAGAACGTGAAGGCCCGCCCGGCGTAACGTGGCCGCTCGTTGAGCTGCCCGGTGAACATCATATCCGTTGACCTGAAGCGAGACCTCCACGACGGCCACACAGTCTCCCTTCCACCACAGGAGATCTGCCAGGAAGGGATCAGCATCTTTGTCGTCGGGAACCTCGCTGAGAATGGAGGCCAACTGCTCAGCCAGTCGCTGGCGCACCATGAACTCTTCGGTGGATCCCCCCTCGCCTCCCTGAAAGAGAATGGGGGCGCGACGGATAATCTCCCGTTCATAGTCCCGTCCCCTCTGCCGTCCAATCTCACCCTGCTGCCACTGGACGAGTTTCTGCAATTGTTCTTCCGTTCGCTGCTGAGCTTTAACCAACTCCCGAATTTGTTCCTCCATCTGCCGCTGGGCTTCGATCAACTGTCCGATCTGTTCCTCGTGGCGCTGAAGGATTTCAAAAATTCGCTGCTGGGTTGCAATGATCTCCCCGATCTGCTCTTCGTGACGCTGAAGGATCGCCTCGGTCCGCTGCTGCGCCTCGGCAAGCGTTCGGACGATTCCCACCAACTCTTTCAGTATCGTCAGCGATTCGGCAACCAGCTCTGTGAGCGAGTCAAACTTCTGGGGAAGTGTGAGCAGATCATCGGTTAGAATCTGACGACGCACCTCTTCGCGGAATGCCGAATCCGTCCGCAGTAATTCCAGAAACTCCTTTCTCACCATAGCCCGTTGCCTCGACAAAGATTATGCCATAGAGCCGCGAGGGACACCACTGGCCCTCTCTCCCACGCAAAAGGACTAAGGATGAGAATTGTGCCGAACGAGGGAAGATCGTGGGGGGGAGCGCCACCATCGTGTGGAAATCGTTGGTTAGGAGCGGCGCCTCCTCAAGACGAGGCGACGGTCATCTGCTCTTTCAACTTTTCCGCTTGATAGAACGTAATGAGAGCCTCGATGAGCTCATCGAGGTCACCGTCCATGATGCGATCCAGTTGGTGAAGGGTGAGGCCGATGCGATGATCGGTGACGCGATTCTCCTTGAAGTTGTAGGTGCGAATCTTTTCGCTACGGTCACCGCTTTTGACCTGCTGACGACGTTGAGTCGTCAGCTCCTCGTGCTGTTTCTGTCGTTCCAGTTCGAGCAATCGAGATCGGAGCACGCGCAGGGCCTTTTCCCGGTTCTTAATTTGCGACCGTTCATCCTGGCATGAAACGACCAGGCCCGTGGGCAGATGAGTGATGCGAACCGCCGAATACGTGGTGTTCACGGATTGGCCCCCATGGCCGGATGAGCAAAAGGTATCAATGCGGAGATCCTTGGGGTCAATCTTCACATCCACCTCTTCGGCTTCCGGGAGAACGGCCACCGTCGCCGCCGACGTGTGAATACGCCCGCTGGCTTCGGTCACCGGCACTCGTTGCACCCGATGGACGCCGGATTCGTATTTCAAGCGGGAGTATGCTCCCTGGCCCTCAATGAGCAGGACTGCCTCTTTGATCCCTCCGATGTCAGATTCGGAGACCGACAGCAGTTGTACGCGCCACCCCTGCCGTTCGGCGTATCGGGTATACATGCGAAGCAAGTCGGAGGCGAAGAGCGTCGCTTCCAATCCGCCGGTTCCGGCGCGAATTTCCAGAATGACATTTCGCTCGTCGTTGGGGTCTCGCGGCAGCAAGAGCAGCTTCAGCTCACTCTCACACTGTTCCACCTGCTGCTGGAGCGATCTCAATTCCTCGCGGGCCAGCTCTTTCATCTCGGGATCGCTTTCCTCTTCCAGTAATCGCTCGGTGGCGGCGATCTCTTTCTGGAGCGCCTGATAGCGGCGGTAGGTGGTGATCACCGGCTCCAGTTCCCGATGCTGCTTGATGAGTTTAAGGTATCGCCCGTGATCCAGAATGACTTCGGGAGAGGCAAGCTGGCGGCTCAGTTCGTCATATTTTGCTTCCAGTTCGTCGAGTTTCTCCAACATGACTGGCTCTTTCACACCTCCGAGGCCCGATCCCCCACCTGTTGTATCGAGCAAAGGTCGTGCTCAGATAGAGTCTGCCTGCACATTATGTGCTGGACGCTAGTTCCTTTTTTCCCACGATTCTCGGAAGCACCCATCGGCAACATCACAAGTGTCAGGAAAAAACCAAAAGCCACAGGAGTCTTCGGCGTCGGGTCGTGCGGCCGGCCTGTGGCCCGGAGGGGAGCGTTACCCTTTATCCGTCTTTTTGTTGCTTTCGCGATATTTCTTCTGGAATCGCTCCACTCGACCGGCGCTATCCACATATTTTTGTTTCCCGGTGAAGAAGGGATGGCAGGCCGAGCAGATTTCCAGGTGGATTTCTCGTTTGGTCGAGCGCGTGCGCCAGGTCTCACCACAGGCGCAGGTCACAATGGCTTCGACATATTCTGGATGAATGCCGCTCTTCACTGTGTCCTCCTTATCGGTATCCGTCAAAGGCCAAAGATAGCGGTCAGCATCGTCCTCTGTCAAGCGAGTGGCTGATCGGCATCGGCGAAGCCTGCCTTCCCGGGGTCGCCTCGGGCATGCGTGCTGTACGTCGGTTTGCCCTGATTGTCGCTTTCTCTCGGTCCATGGTCGGTGATTGACACTCCTGGGGGGTTCGTCTATAGTTTCCCGCTTGTTACATGGGGTGGAGCGAGCGATGGGAGAAACGATGAAATATGTTCCAATCCTGGTGATGTTCGTGCTGGCCACGGGGATTGCCCTGGGCATGGCGCTGGCGCCCCGGTTTCTGGCTGCGCGACGTCCCACGCGAGAGAAGCTCATCCCCTACGAGTGCGGGAAGGATCCCATCGGCTCGGCCCGCGAGCGGTTCTCGGTGAAGTTTTATCTGGTCGCCATGATCTTTATCTTGTTCGATATTGAGGCCGTCTTTCTCATCCCCTGGGGTGTCGTCTTCAGGGACGTGGCCGAGAGCGTCTCGCCAGTTTTTGTTTTCGCCGAGATGATGATTTTTCTCGCCCTCGTCCTGGTCGCGTATATTTACGCCTGGAAGAAGGGCGTGTTTGACTGGAATCGGTGACGTATGGTCAAAGAGTGGGAAAAACCCGGTACGCCGGAGGTCTTCACCGCCCGGTTCGAGGACCTGGTGAAATGGGCGAGAAAATCGTCCCTGTGGCCCATGCAGTTTGGCCTGGCCTGCTGCGCCATCGAGATGATGGCCATGATTGCTTCCCGCAATGACATCGCTCGCTTTGGTGCCGAAGTCTTTCGCGGCTCGCCGCGACAGTCGGATGTCATGATCGTTGCCGGTCGCGTCTCGCAGAAGATGGCGCCGGTAGTTCGCCGCCTCTACGAGCAGATGCCCGAGCCCAAATGGGTCATCGCCATGGGCGTCTGCGCCTCGGCCGGAGGGATGTTTGACAACTACGCCATCGTCCAGGGCGTTGACAAAGTCATTCCGGTGGACATCTATGTTCCCGGCTGTCCCCCCCGGCCCGAGATGCTCATCTACGGCATCATGAAGCTTCAGGAGAAGATCGAACGCGAGCGGATCCGCGCGCGCAAAGCTCTTGCGCAGGAAGAGGTCAGGGAAGACGATCTGGTCGGCGTCCGGTAATCAGGTCGCAGGGCGCGCGAGGTGATGAAGCTCCCTTCCTGTCGCGCCCCTGCCGGCATTGAGCCACCGGAGAATCGGTGGCGCGAGTACAGGGACATGGAAAACGAAGATCAGTTGAGAATTCTCCGCGAGCGGTTTGGCCCACAGATTGTCGAGATCAGCGAGCCGTGGGGCCAATTGACGATTGTTCTGACGCCGGAGGCCATCGTCCCCGTCGCTGAATTCCTCCGGGACGATCCTGCCCTGAGCTATACCCTGCTCACCGATCTGTGCGGAGTGGATCGCGGCCTGAGCGCCGATCCTCGGTTTGAGATCGTCTACCATCTCTACTCGATGTCTCACCATCGTCGTCTCCGGCTGAAGATTCGCGTGCGTGAAGGCGAACGCGCGCCCACGGTCACCGGGGTCTGGCCCAATGCCAATTGGTATGAACGGGAGGTGTACGATCTCTTCGGGGTGGAGTTTGAAGGGCATCCCGATCTGCGCCGGTTGCTGATGCCGGAGGACTGGGATGGGCACCCCTTGCGCAAGGATTATCCCTTGCGCGGCTATCGAGGATAGTCTATGGCGGAATCGGAAGTCCTGCTGGAGGTCAAGCGGAGTCCCCTCGACTCCCAGATGATGCTCAACATGGGTCCGCAGCACCCCTCAACACACGGCGTGCTGCGCCTGGTGCTCACGCTCGATGGAGAGCGCGTCGTGGATGCCCGTCCCGACATCGGCTATCTCCACACCGGAATGGAGAAGCTCGCCGAGTACAAAAAGTATCAGCACGTCATCACCATCACCGACCGCACCGATTACCTCAACGCCATGGGGAACAATCTCGGATACGTGCTGGCGGTCGAAGCGATGCTCGGCGTGGAGATTCCTCCACGGGCGCAGGTCATCCGGGTGATGATGACCGAGCTGCAACGCATCGCCAGCCATCTGGTCTGGATCGGAACGCACGGACTCGACCTCGGTGCCATGAGCCTCTTCTTCTATGCCTTTGCCGAGCGCGAGAAGATTCTCCAGTTGTTTGAAGCGGTTTCGGGCGGGCGACTCACGCCGAGTTATTTCCGCATCGGCGGTGTGATGGCCGATCTGCCGGACGGATTCACCACGCGCGTGCGGGAATTCTGTGAGGATTTCCCGCGGGCCATCGAGGAATTTGATCGCCTCCTCACCCGCAATCCGATCTTCCGCATGAGGACCGAAGGCGTCGGGCGGATCTCGGCCGAAGAGGCGATTCGCTGGGGCGTGACCGGGCCGAGCCTGCGGGCTTCGGGCGTGGCTTATGATCTGCGGCGGGTGCATCCCTACAGCGG
>DATLZR010000113.1 GCA_035573895.1 Blastocatellia bacterium
CCGCCGAATTGAGCTTTTCCGCCGAGCGGCTGTTGTGTGATGAGCGAGTAGGGACCGATCGAACGAGCGTGAATCTTATCGTCCACGAGGTGGCTGAGCTTCATCATGTAGATGTAGCCGACGGTCACCTTTTCGTCGAACGGCTCGCCGGTAAACCCATCATAGAGCACCGTCTTGCCCAGCTCGTTGACCATGGGCGGCAACCCCTCCTCGCGCAGCTTCTTATCGGCCTGACGCAGCAAGTCCTTAATCTGATCCTCGCGGGCCCCGTCAAAAACCGGCGAGGAGAAGTACAATCCCAACGCCCGACCGGCCCAGCCGAGATGCGTCTCCAGAAGCTGACCGATGTTCATGCGGGAGGGAACGCCAAGCGGATTCAACACGATCTCCACCGGCGTGCCATCGGGCAGGAAGGGCATATCCTCTTCGGGCACGATCTTGGCGATCACGCCCTTATTGCCATGACGACCGGCCATCTTGTCGCCGACCGAGAGCTTTCGCTTCATGGCGATGTAGACCTTGACGATCTTGATCACGCCGGCCGGAAGCTCATCGCCGCGCTTGATCTTTTCCAACTTCTCCTCGTAGAACTGGCGCAGCACGGCGATCTGTCGTTCGGTGCGGGCCTCCAGCTCTTTGACCTCGGCCATGATGTCGGCTCGCTCCAACTGAATCCGTCGGATCGCATGGAGATCGAGCGACTCGATCAGCTCGCGGGTGAGACGGCTGCCTTTTTCGGCCAGGCGCCGACGATTGACGATCAGGTCGGCGGCGAGCTTTTTCCCTTCGAGCAGTTCCACCAACCGCTTGTTCCGCTCTTCTTGGAGGATGCGGATCTCATCGTTGAGATTCCGCATGAGCCTCTCCTCCTCGGCCTGCTCGATGGCCAGGCTTCGCGCATCCCGCGGCGCTCCCCGTCGGGTGAAGACTTTGACATCAATGACCGTTCCCTCGATCCCCGGCGGACACTTGAGCGAAGCATCGCGCACGTCACCGGCTTTCTCGCCGAAGATCGCCCGCAGCAACTTCTCCTCCGGTGTCAATTGCGTTTCCCCTTTGGGCGTCACCTTGCCCACCAGGATCGAACCCGGTTTGACGTAGGCTCCGATGCGAATAATTCCGCTCTCATCGAGATCGCGGAGCATGTACTCGGAGATGTTGGGAATATCGCGGGTGATCTCCTCGGGGCCGAGCTTGGTATCGCGCGCCTCGATTTCCAGTTCCTCGATGTGCACCGAGGTGTAGGCATCCTCTTTGACCAGCTTCTCCGAGATAATGATCGCATCCTCGAAGTTGTACCCGCGCCAGGGCATGAAGGCGACCAGGACATTCCGTCCGAGCGCCAGCTCTCCGCCGGCCGTGCACGGGCCATCGGCGATGACCTCGCCCCGCCGGACGCGCTGACCGACGCGAACCAGCGGACGCTGGTTGATGCAGGTGTTCTGATTCGAGCGTTTGAACTTGGTGAGCTGGTAAATATCCGCCGTGACTTCCCGCGAGAGCGATCCCTCCGCGCCCACATCGGCGCGAATGATGATGCGCTGAGAGTCAACCGAATCCACCACGCCGTCGCGTCGCGCGACGACCACCGCTCCCGAGTCCCGGGCCACGACGGCTTCCATTCCCGTTCCCACCAGGGGCGGTTCGGGCCGCAACAGCGGAACGGCTTGTCGCTGCATGTTGGACCCCATCAGCGCCCGGTTGGCATCGTCGTTCTCCAGGAAGGGGATGAGCGAGGCCGCCACCGAGACGAGCTGCTTGGGCGAGATGTCAATGAACTGAATCTCCTCTCGGCTGACGGTCACGAACTCGCCTCCGCGCCGGGCCACCACCATATCGGGAACGATGAACCCTTTGTCATCCACTTCCACGTTGGCTTGAGCGATGACGTACTTGGCCTCCTCCCAGGCCGTCAGATAAAACGGATGGGGTTCGTACTCGGCCGGGCGCAATCCTTCGGCCACCAATCGGCGATTGGCGCGATCCACCTTCTCTTTCGGCAGGTGATCGCCCAGAGCGAACTCGCTCTGACCGGGATTGGTGATGCGCACATACTCGATGACGCGCCCGTTTTCCACCCGGCGGTAGGGCGCTTCGATGAAGCCAAATTCATTGATGCGGGCGTAACAGGCGAGACTGGAAATGAGCCCGATATTCGGCCCTTCCGGCGTCTCGATCGGGCAGATGCGACCGTAGTGCGTGGGATGTACGTCACGGACCTCAAATCCGGCACGCTCCCGCGACAGACCGCCCGGACCGAGAGCCGATAACCGACGCTTGTGGGTGATCTCTGACAGCGGATTGGTCTGATCCATGAACTGCGAGAGCTGACTCGAACCGAAAAATTCTTTGAGGGCCGCGATCACCGGCTTGGGATTCACCAGATCCCGAGGCATCGCCGTCTGCAATTCGGCGTGGACCGACATCTTCTCCTTGATCGCCCGCTCCATGCGCACGAGACCGACGCGGAACTGATTCTCCAGCAACTCGCCCACAGCGCGCACCCGGCGATTGCCCAGATGATCGCGGTCATCAATCTCGCCGATGCCGCGACGCAGCTTCAACAAGTAGGTCACCACATCGAAGAAGTCCTGCGGCGAGAGCGTCAAATCGTTAATCCGGTGCCGCTCGGGATACCCCATCTTGATGTTGAACTTCAACCGCCCGACCCGCGAGAAGTCGAATTTGCGCGGATCGAAGAACATGGCCTCAAACAACCGCCAGGAGGAGAGAACCGTCGGGGGATCGCCCGGTCGCATCTTGCGGTAAATCTCCAGCAGGGCTTCGGCGGGCGTCCGCGCACTATCTTTCTTGAGCGTTTGGCTGAGGACCGTTCCCACATCATCCCGCTCGGGGAAGAAGACGTCGAACTCCTCCACGTTGCCGGCGATCAGGTTCGACAGGGCCTGCGGCGTGACGGGCGTATTGCACTCGGCCCGCAACTCGCCCCACCGATCCACAACATCGGCGATGAACATCGCTCCTTCAAGATCGTTGACCGAGACCTCGACTTCCTTGACCTTCGCCCGGAGCATCTCGCGATAGGCCGATGTGGTGATCTTTCGTCCGGCCTTGAGAATCACCTCCCCCGTCCGAGGGTGAACGACATCGGCCACCGGTCGCGGATCGAAGAGCTTCAGCGCGGCCTGTTCGATATTCTGATCCGCCTTCAACTGCCAGAAGACTCTTCCCTCTCGAAGGACGAATTTCTCCCACTGATAGAACTGACGCAGAATGTCCTCATCGGTGAAGCTGGCGTTGACAATTGTGCTCTTGAGCTGCTCATCGTCATCCTTGAAGGCCGCCAGGTTATAGCGCAGCGGCAATCCCAGAGCCCGCAGGAAAGTCGTGCCGACGATCTTGCGCTTTTTGTCTATCCTCACGTAGAGGATACTCTTGGTATCGTATTCGAACTCCACCCAGGCTCCCCGGTTGGGGATGATTTTCCCCAGGTAGGAATGGATCGTGGGCTTCTCGAAGTAGACGCCGGGGCTGCGATGCAACTGCGACACGATGACGCGCTCGGTCCCGTTGGTGATGAACGTCCCCCTCTCGGTCATCAGAGGAATCTCGCCAAAGTAGACGTCCTCTTCCTTAATGTCGCGCACCGAGCGCCGACCGGTGATCTCATCCACGTCGAAGATCGTCAGGCGGAACTTCACCTTCAGGGGGACGGAATAGGTCAGCCCTCGTTCCTGACATTCCTCGACATCGTATTTGAGTTTGAGTCCGACCGGCTCACCACAGTTGGGACAGAGATTGATGATGTTTTTGTTCGGAGTGCTGCACCGCTGGCAGAGGATGTCTTCCGAGGAAAGCGGATTGAGTTTGATCGAGGCTCCGCAGGACTGGCAGGTGGAACGCAGATGTTTGAGACCCTCAAGCTGGCCGCACTTACAGCGCCAGACCCCAACAGAATACTCCACGAAATCAAGCTGGGCCGTTCCCCGATAGTCGCTGATGGGAAAAACCGAGAGAAAGACCGATTGAAGTCCCACGGTCGGATCTCGCTCCTCCGGCAGCAGGTCCATCTGCATCAACCGGTCGTAGGACTGACGCTGAACCTCGATCAGGTTGGGAATGGTAATAAATGTCTTGATGCGAGAAAAATCAACGCGCTGGCGTTTGTTGATCAGTGGTGTTGACATCGTTCTCCCTCACACAGTACCTCGACGGCTCCGGCGACAGTGCGCTCTCCGGCAGCCGAGCGTGAAAAAGCAAAAAGACGCCCCCCGTAGCGGGCCCCGTGTCGTTGCCCAATCGCTCCAGGCGACGGCGAGAGAAACACTACCCCTGCTATCGCCCGTAATGGCGAGTGCATGATGGTGTGTGTCGTGTCCGACGAGCCTGCTCGTAATGGTTCTTATCCGAGATATAGCCATCCGAGCCGATGGCTCAAATGCCCCGACGGGGTTACTTGATCTCGACAGTTGCCCCCGCCTCGGTGAGCTTCTTTTTGATCGTCTCGGCTTCTTCTTTGGATACGCCTTCTTTCAGCGGTTTGGGGGCACTCTCGACCAGCTCCTTGGCTTCTTTAAGTCCGAGATTGGTCAATTCGCGCACCACCTTAATAACGTTGATCTTTTTCGCGGCATCAACCGAAGCCAGAATCACATCGAATTCGGTTTTCTCCTCGACG
>DATLZR010000114.1 GCA_035573895.1 Blastocatellia bacterium
GTTCCATCGCGTCCTGCGCCTGCCGTGTGCCGGAACTTCGTTGTGATGACCGCACACAGGCCTCCGTACGAATCCTTGCGAAAAATCCTCTGGGAGCGCACGCCTCCGGCGTGCCCGGTGAGCCCCTGTGGAAACGGACACGTCCGGCTCTCCCGGACACATCACCGTCGGCCTCGACAATCCGAGGACCGAAAGCGGTCGGTCTTGCGCCGCCGCTCCGAACTGTGAATGCTCTGAGAAATCGGCTCCCCTCGAGGGCCAGTAGGAGAAATCGGCGATCCAGGCCGAAGGGTTTGACAAACCTGCGCCGCCGACTCAGAATGTCGGCCGTGGTCACGCCGGGAGCGATGAACACGGGTCACCATTTGTGCGAATCCCTGTCTGCGGATAATGACTTTTGTGGGAGGCAAACCATGATCAAGCATGCGCATGACGCGTCTCTTCCTTCACGGTCTCGGGGAAAACAGTGGGGGAGGTGTCGGACGTCCTTCGCCTGTGTTTGTGGACTTATCCTCATCATCGGGTTATTTGCTGCGGTGGGTGGAAATTCCTTGCGGGCTGTTCAGGACCGTCGGCCCTTCACCTTCGATGACATGATGGCCATCAAACGAGTAGCCGAACCTCAGCTTTCGCCGGATGGTCGGACGATTGCCTTCAGCCTGACCCTTGTCAATAAGGCAGCCAATACGCGCACAAGCGACCTGTGGCTGGTTCCCATCTCAGGGGGAAGGCCGCGTCAACTGACGGCGCATCCGGCCCTGGACAGCCGCCCCCGCTGGTCTCCCGACGGGAAAAAGATCGCCTTCATCTCGACGCGGGATGGAACGCCGCAAATCTGGATCATTGATGTCGGTGGAGGAGAGTCGCGCCGTCTCACGTCTCTTTCCACCGGAGCTGAGGGTCTCATCTGGTCGCCGACGGGCGAATATTTGGCATTTGTCTCCGAGGTCTATCCCGACTGTTCCACCGATGAGTGCAATCGGAAACGGGATGATGAGCGGGCAAAAAGTCCGATCAAGGCCAAACTGATTGATCGGCTACTCTATCGCCACTGGAATGCCTGGAAGGACGGCAAGCGCAGTCATCTTTTCCTCGTGTCGGTGGCCGATGGTCAGGTGCGGGACCTCACACCGGGCGATGCCGATGTTCCTCCCTTCTCGCTGGGTGGGCCGGACGATTACGCCTTCTCGCCGGATGGACGCGAGATCTGTTTTGTTCGCAAAGAGAGTCGGGATGAAGCGATCAGCACCAACAGCGATCTGTGGATCGTGCCGGTGACGGGCGGCGAGCCGAAGCGCATCACGACCAATCCCGGAGCCGATGCCTCGCCGTTGTATTCGCCCGACGGTCGCTTCATCGCCTATCGGTCTCAGGAACGCGCGGGCTTCGAGTCGGATCGCTGGCAGCTCATGCTCTACGATCGGCAGACCGGGACGGTGACGAGCCTCACTCAAACACTCGATCGTCCCGTGGAGGAATTTCTCTGGTCGCCCGATAGCCAGAAGATTTATTTCACCACGTCGGATGAGGGCAGCGGCCCCATTTCGGTCCTCTCACTCTCCAGCCGGCGGATCGAGAAGATCGTTCCCGGTGGCGTCAACGATGGGCTTCAGATCACGCCCGATGGGCGGACACTGGTCTTCACCCGTCAGACGCTCAGTCAGCCGGCGGAAATTTTCCGGGTTCAGACCGATGGTCGAGATCTCGCGCCGGTGACGGGATTGAACGACGATCTGGTCGCTCGAATCGCCTGGGGACAGGTCGAATCCGTCTGGTACACGGGAGCGGATGGAACCAGAATTCACGCCTGGGTGATCAAGCCGCCGGGATTCGATCCGACGAGGAAATATCCCCTGCTCGTTCTCATTCACGGCGGGCCGCAAAGCGTCTGGGCTGATCTCTTCCACTACCGCTGGAACGGACAACTGTTTGCGGCTGCCGGATATGTCATCTTCATGCCCAATCCCCGCGGCAGCGTGGGCTTCGGACAGAAATTCACCGATGAAATCAGCGGCGACTGGGGCGGCAAGGTCTACGACGACGTGATGAAGGGCGTGGACTACATGATCAGTCTCGGATATGTGGATCAGGATCGCATCGGAGCCGCGGGTGGATCCTACGGCGGATACCTGGTCAACTGGATCGCCGGTCACACGGATCGGTTCAAGGCGCTCGTCTCACATGCGGGCGTATTCAACCTGACGAGCATGTACGGAGCGACCGAAGAATTGTGGTTCCCCGAATGGGAGTTTCGCGGCACTCCCTGGACCAATCGCGAACTGTACGAGCGGTGGTCGCCTCACAACTTCGTGAAAAATTTCAAGACGCCGACGCTCGTCATTCACGGGGAACTCGATTATCGCGTTCCCATCGGAGAGGGCTTGCAGATGTTCACCGCGCTACAGCGGATGGGCGTTCCCTCGAAACTGCTTTATTTCCCTGATGAGGGCCATTGGGTGCTCAAGCCGCAGAACAGCGAGCTGTGGTATCGCACCGTCATCGAGTGGTTCGATACCTACCTCAAGCGGGCCCGGGGATAAGTAACGGCGGTTCGCATCGAAAGCAAGACGACGGGGGACGAAAAGAGGGAGAGTCCCTTGGGGCGGACCGTTCCTTTCCGCTCACTCGCTCATCAGGAAGATCAGCGGGCGCACATCTTCTTCCGGAGTCCATTCCCAGTAGCGCAGCAAAATGGTATAGACCATCAGTCCAACCTCTCCTTCGCCCCAGAGCAGGTACCTCAGCGCCTGGGTCATCAGGTTCTGCCGCGAGAGTCCGAGGAAGAGACTGATCGGATCAATCAGCTCGCTGATATAGGCGATGGTGTTGGCGATGGCCACCGCTCCGGAGACCTCGATGAAGTAATTCTCCCCTTCCTTCCGCACCTTCACTCGCAAGCGAGCGAGGAACTCGCTGCGATTGTCAATGAGCGTGACGTGAATGAACGCTAGCGGACCGGTGATCAAGTAATAGCGCCGGATCTCCTCCGCCTTTCGGGCGCAGGCGGCGGGATTGAACGTGCGAATGGGAACGAGATGGACTTTTTTGCCCACAAGTGATGGCCAGAGTTGCGCCGATTCGGCATCGGCCAGCGCCAGCTCCGAGACGCGTAGTTCCAGGGAGCGCCAGGATCGGCTGACGGCGCTCAAAAGAATAATGGCGGCGATGAAAAAACTGGCGATGATGACGCCATCGGGCCGTGCGACGATATTATCTCCCAGAGTGAAAAGAAAGACGCCGCTGATTACCCAGAAATAGAGGCTCAGCAACACCCGCCCGACGGATCTCGCGCCGTTAGTCTCCTGGCGGTATTCGTGCCAGAACGAGAGGGCCACGGCAACTGCCGCCGAGAGCATCAGCGCCAGCACGCCGGTGGCATAGGCTCCCGCTTGCGCCTCGACCTCAGCATCGAAAATGAACGTGATGATTACATCAATGGCGAAGAGAACGAGAACGAGCGGTCGCGCATAGGCCACCCATCGCGGAGCCATGCCGAATCGCGGCAGGTAGCGAGGAATGAGATTGAGCAGCCCGGCCATCGCCGAGGCTCCGGCAAACCAGAGGATCACAATCGTGGAGATGTCATAAAGGGTGCCGAAGGTGTGTCCCAGGTAGAGGTGAGCGAGATAGGCGAGTGCCCGTCCGGCCGCCGGTCCCCCTTTCGCGTAGGCGTCCGGAGGAATCAACCAGGTGGTCACCAGGCTGGACGTGAGCAGCATGACGCACATGATCACGGCAGCGGATTGAAGCATCCGATGCGTCGCCTGAATGCGCTGGGAGGGATAACGGCTCGCCGTATCTTCCGGCCCCCCGGAAATGAGCGGCATGACCGTGACTCCCGTCTCGAACCCGCTCAGCCCCAGCGCCAGTTTGGGAAAGATAAAGGCTGATGCCATCAGCATCGTCGTCCAGTCACCGTGCATCCCCAGGCTCACGCGCCATCCGGCAATCAACTCCGGTTGCCGCGCGACTTCCACAAAAGCCCGGACAATGACGACCAGATTGAGGAGCAGGTACGGAACAGCGACTGCCGTCGCCAACCCGATGGCCTCGCGGAAGCCTTTCAGAAATACCATCGCCAGCAAAGCCAGAAAGAGAAGCGTCAACTCCAGTTGCGCCTCACCAAAGAGAGGCCGCAGATACGGATTCTCAACGGCGTGCTTGGCGGCATCGGCCGCCGAGAGCGTCATCGTGATGACAAAGTCCGTTCCGGCGAATCCGAGCAAGATCAGCACGAGCAGCTTGCCCTTCCAGCCCGGCAGCAAATTCTCCAGCATGGCGATTGACCCTTGACCGGCGTAGGATCGCTTGGCGACCTCCACATAGGTGGGCAGCGCACCGAGCAATGTGACGAGCAGGAGAACTCCCGTCGCCGCCGGGGCCAGGGCGCCCGCCGCCAGCAATGCGATGCCCGGCTGATACCCCAGCGTCGAGAAATAGTCCACGCCGGTCAGCCATAAAACCCGATACCACGGATAGGCAGCGTGGTGACCGTGAGGTTCGTCCAGTCGAGTGTGCATGAACCAGCGCCCCAGAGACGTCCGGGGCGGAGATGTGCGCGGGACCGGAAGCGTCGGCAGTAGATAGTCTGGCTTCATGAACGTTCGCTGAACACTCAAATTCTTGACAAAAGGCAAGCAATTATAGTGGTGCAAGGAGAGCGCCACAACTCACGTGACCCTGCAAGACAGTTTTCGCTCGTGGATTGTGTGTATGGGCCAGGTGCTTCCGTGAAACGCCTTCCGGAAGGATCCTCAACCCGCTACCGAATGTCCGTGATCGTGAGAGCAAAGGGCGAGGGCCGTCCGGAGGGCTTCTTTCAAGGCCGCTTCGTCGAAGGGTTTATAGAGGAATGCGATAGCTCCGGCCTGCCGCCCGCGCGCTTCGGCAAGCTGATCTCCATGCGCCGTGATGAAAATGATCGGCAGGCGCGCCCCCTCAGCCGCCAGTCGCTCCTGAAGCTCCAATCCGCTCATGCCCGGAAGGCGCACGTCGAGGATCAAACATCCCTGAAGCGCCGGAGACCAGGCGCTCAGGAATTCATCGGCAGACGCGAACGTTTGTGCGTCCCATCCCCATGATCGCACGAGCCGCCGGAGCGCCCGCCGCACCGACGGATCGTCATCCACGATGAAGATGATCGGTCGCCTTCCTTTGCACATCCCTCACCCGCCCTCAGAGCGCAACAGTGCCCGAAGATACCACAGCCGCCGGAGCCTGCCTATTGGACCTTAGACCAACATGCCAGGCAACGTAGCGCCGCCTTTCCAGGCTGCGAGAAAAATGCGCAGGTTGGAAGCGTGAGCTACGTTTGCAGAGTCAGGCGGATGAGGGAATGCCGAGCTTCTCGGCCAGACGGACCAGCTCAGCCAGCGAGCGCGCTTTCATCTTCTCCATGACGCGGGCGCGGTGCACCTTGATCGTCTTTTCGGTTGTGCCCAGCCGGGCGGCGATCTGTTTGTTGAGGAGCCCTTGAACGACAAGCTCCAGGACTTCTCGTTCGCGCGGCGTCAGCGTCATCATCCGTCGCCGCAGTTCGCTGAGTTCGGCCTCATGGCGGCGGGCTTCTTTGTCGGCTCGGATCGCGGCGCCGATGGCTTCCAGCAGGTCCTTTTCCTGAAACGGCTTGACCAGGAAATCAATGGCTCCGGCCTTCATGGCGCGCACGCTCATGGGAATATCGCCGTGGCCGGTGATGAAGACGATTGGCAGGTGGCGGCCCAAAGCCGCCAACTGCTCTTGCAACTGGAGGCCGCTCACGCCCGGCAATCGAACGTCGAGCACCAGACAAGAGGGCCTCTCGGTCAAAGGGGCGGCCAGGAACTCCTGGGCCGAACCGAAGGCGACCGCCTCGAATCCGGCCGTGCGAATGAGTCGCACGAGCGCCCGCCGCACCGACGGATCGTCATCAATGATGTAGACCAGGGGAGTTGACTCGCTCATTTGAATCTCCCCCGTGATCGGCTCGCAGCGTGAACCAGAATGTTGCGCCCTGGTCCGGATGCGATGTGACGCCGAGCCGACCTCCATGAGCTTCGATGATTGACCGGCTGATCGAAAGCCCCATGCCGAGACCTTCGCGCTTGGTGGTGAAGAAGGCGTCGAAGATGCGCTCTCGAATTTCGTCGGCAACTCCATGCCCGAAATCGCGCACCGAGACGAGCACTGTGCCGGGCCCATCGCCACGCTCCGTGCGCAGGATGATGCGCCGCATCTCGGCCGGAAGATGCGCCATCGCTTCGGCAGCATTGACGAGCAGGTTCATGATGACCTGCTGCAGTTGCACGCGATCTCCCACAATGAGGGGGAGGTCCGGCGCCAGCTCGAGCTGAATGGTTACATCGCGCAGGATGCCCGCCCGCAGCAATCGCACAACTTCCTCGATCGCCTCGTTGAGATTGAGCGGCGTCGGCTCGCCGTCGCTTTTGCGCAGGAGGGCGCGGAGCCGCCGGATGACTTCGCCGGCGCGCTTGCTATCGTGAACGATGTCGCTCAGCGCTTCGCGCACCTCATCGAGCGGCGCTCGATCATCGGCCAGCATCCGCTGGCTGGCCTGGGCATTGCTGACGATGGCCGCCAGAGGCTGATTCAGCTCGTGCGCGAGCGCCGCCGCCATCTCCCCCAGGGTCACCAATCGAGCCACGTGCGTCAGCTCGCGCTGCTTCTGGCGCAGTTCCTCTTCAGCCCGCTTGCGCTCGGTGATGTCCCGCCAGATGGCATGGAGGATCGTCCCTCGTTCGTCCTGAACGGCCGAGACGTTGACGCTCGCCCAGAGCGTCGTCCCGTCCTTGCAGCGGAGCCGGACTTCCAGATCGCGGACATGCTCATTGGGCCCGACGTGCTCGAAGGCCTGACGCGCCACATCAACGCACTCCGGGTGGCACAATTCGAGCACCGGGCGACCGATCAACTCCTGGCGCGTGTAGCCCGTCTTGGCGATCAATTGCTGGTTGCACTCGATGATCCGTCCGGTCGTGGCTGAGACCGAACAGCACAGATCGGGGGCGTTCTCGTAGAGGTCGCGATACTTGGCCTCGGAGGCGCGCAAGCGCCGCTGGGCTCGGTGTCGCTCGACCTGGCGGCGCCAGAGCACGACCCCCAGAGCCACGAGAAACGGCAGGCTCGCGCCCACGACATAGGGCCCAAGGAAGGCCATGCGCCCCGGCGACAGCTCGCTGTTGATGCTGGATTCGGCCGAATGGAGCGCCGCCAGGACCAATCGTTCGCGCGCGCGCTGTTCGGACTGGAGGGCGCCCTGCGCCTCGGCCAGCACCGAGAGGCGCTTCCAGAAGGCGTAGAGGTTATCGCGCGTGACGAGGTTCTCGACAACCGGCGCCCATTCGGGAATTTCGGGATAGGGTTTTCCTCGCTGCAGGGCCAGTTGAAACATTTCGGCGAAGGGCTTCTGCGACACAATCTGAGAATGCGCCGGCAGATCGCCCACGCCTTCGCCGTAGCGCTCTTGGCTTTCGGCCGAGCTGAGGAACTCCATCAGGCGGCGCGCCCGCGCCACGCCGTCCGGATCGCGCCCTCGCGTGGGATCGAGCACCACCAGATACGATCCGCCTTTCATGGTGGTCGCCGCTGCCGCCCCGATTCTTGGCGGGAGCGTCGTCCCGATGTGTTTCTCCCAGTCGGCTCCCAGCCGCTTGGCCGCGCGATCCGCCACCCATGTCCCCAGGATGACCATCGCATAACGGCCTGCGAGGAAATCTTCGGCCACCTCAGTGGCATAGTTTTCGGGCAATGCGACGCATCCCTGTTTGACCAGCTCGATCAAAAACTCAGCCGCTCGCTCTCCCTCGCGGCTCGCCAGGACGGCTTCGCGCCAGGGGAGCACGCCCCACTTCCTTTCGGTGCAAATGAGCGAGGGCACGCCCGCGTTGTACTGCCACACGGCCAGATCGTGCAGCAGGTCCCAACCCGGGGCGGTCGGAATGGCAAACGGCGCGATCAGTTTCGGCGGCCGATTCTGGCGCAAGCGCCGGCAGGTCTGCAAAAATCCCGCCCCGTCGGCGATCTCCTCGGGGCGCACCCACTCTTTCCAGTACCAGAGCAGGCGCACATCCCAACTGTAGCGCCGCTCATCGGCGACCACACCCAGCGAGCGAAAATAGGCGATCCAGGTATCTCCCACCTGCGCCAGGATCGGAGGATTCTTGGCATCCGAGACGTAATCGGCATAGTAGCGCAGCGCCTCCATCCAGGTGACGAACTTGACCTGAGCGGCTATGCCAGTGCGGGCGCGAAACAGTTCCAGTTCGCGGAAGATGCGTTGCTGCCCGAGCGCCTCGCGCGCCAGGAAGGGATCGCGCAGCAAATCCTGCAGGCTCATGTGGAGATAGGTTTTGTGCTCGGCCACAAAGCGGGCGATCTCGGCCTCTGTGGGCGAGCGCGCCAGCGGCGCTTCGCTCGGCATCCGGACGAAAAGCAGCGGTTCCTCGGCGCGACCCGGGGTGACGTTCAGAAGCACGATGCCGAAGATTACAGTGAGCATGGAGCCCGCTCTCATCGCTTTCACCTCCATGCGTGGTGCGATACTTTACTTTGGGTCCTCACGACCTGTCCAGAGCGCGCGGTCAGAGATGCGCAGCGCCCAATCAGGGGCTTCTGGCGAGTTAGCTTCTCGCCACGCTGTGAAGGAATGCTTCGCGCCGGTAGGCGGCAAGCTGAGCGGCGATCTCTTGCTCCGTCCAGCCGAGTTCCCTCGCCATGAGTCGAGCGACCGATTCCGCAACGGGCAGCGCATGCCCGGCGTCTTCCCACACCAGTCGCGTCCGGCGCGAGAGCACGTCCGTGAGCGTGAGCGCCATCTCCCGACGCATGGCGTAAAGAACTTCAGCCTTGATGTAGGGCAGACCCGGAATAAGTCGGTCGCCCAGTTCCGAATGAGATCGCGTCAGCTCGAAAAGTGAACGAGCATCCTGCCCATACGCGCGCACGAGGTGATCCCGGATGTCAGGATCAAGGGGCATTTCTTCCAGATCGAGATCGGCCGCGCCAGGAAGCAACGACGATGCCCACAGGCGGTCTCCCCCTACGCCCTGGCTCGTCGCCCGCCCCGGCCCGCCGTCCTTCCGAGCACGCTGATTCCCCGCCAGTCGTTTCATCACCCGACCGACCACGGCGCGCGCCATGAGGCGAAACGTCGTCAGCTTTCCCCCGCCGATGGAGATCAATCCCGAGGAACTCTCCGAGATACGATGCCAGCGGGAAATATCGGAGGCGAACGCTTTGTCCTGAGCCAGTAGGGGACGCACGCCGGCGAATGTGGCGAGAATCTCTTCGGGGTGAAGGCGCCTCTTCAGGATGCCGTTGATGGAGTCAAGCACATAGGCGATGTCCTCGGTATGCGCGCGCGCATCGGCGGGATCACCCGTGTAGGGCGTATCCGTCGTGCCGATGAGAGCCAGCGGCCCCCAGGGAATGACAAACATCTCCCGTCCGTCACGGGCCGAGTGAAAAAGCAGACCCAGGTCGAAATCTCCCCCGGTGGAACCCCTCGCCGAGAAATGCTCGCGCCGAACGACGAGATGAATCCCCTTGGTCGTGAAGAGCAGAGGACGGGCGTCCCGATCCTCATAGTGGCGCACCTCATCGAGCCAGGGTCCGGAGGCATTCACCACGGCCATCGAGCGAACCTCCAGGTCCTGCCCGGTGAGCATATCTCGGACGACCACTCCGGCCACTCTCTGGCGACACCGGAGAAAGCCTGTGGCGGCGGCGTAATTGGCGATGAGGGCTCCCTGCCGGGCCGCCGCCTTGAGCACCGTCAGCACCAGACGCGCATCATCGGTCCGCCCATCAAAGTAGGTGAAGGCTGCTTTCAATCCGCGCTCCCGAAGCTGAGGCCACAGTCGGGCGGCCTCGTGCGGCGATACGCGCCGGTGCTTCAGCGGGATCGAGCGCCAGGCCAGCAGATCGTAAATCCACAGGCCCAGCGAAGCCAGAAGCCAATCGCCCGGCGCCCCGTAGAAGGGGAAAAGAAAACTCACCCAGTCAACCACTCCCGGAGCCAGCCGTCGCAGGATTGCCCGTTCTCGCGCCATCGCCAGGGTCAGTCGAAGATCACCCTGACGCAGGTAACGAATCCCGCCGTGGACGAGCTTGGAGGATTTACTGCTCGTGCCGCTGGCGAAGTCGCTCTTGTCAATGAGGGCGGTTTTCAATCCACGAGCGGCAGCTTCCCAGGCGATCCCCGCTCCCGTAATGCCGCCGCCGACAATCACCAGATCGAACGGCTCACGGGCCATTCGCTGGAGATTCTCCCGCCGTGTGTGCGCCGATAACTCGCTCATCGAAAGACCGAAGATGCGGCGTAAGCCCCGGCAGCCCGCGTCTGGCTCCGCCACGAGTCGCTTCTCAGCAGGTCCTGGGAATCATCAAGGATGAAGGATCTTCGCGCAGGTGAAATGGCGTGTGTGAAATGCGCCGTCCGGCAATCATTCCTTTGGCCGAACGGCGCATGCCGAATCAGGAGGCCAGCAACTGCCGCCTCACTCTTCTTTGCGGTCGGTGATGGTGAACGTCGCGGTGGGCTCAATCGTTTGCTGCGTGACCTGATCCGTAATGCGCACCTTGATGGTGTAGGTCCCGGGCGGAAGCTGATCGCTGGGAATCACCCGCGCCAGCGTAATTTGCTGGGTCAAAAAGCGCGTCAGCCCATTTTGTCCATCTTCCCGCAGTCGAAGAACCTCGCGCCCATCCCGCAGGAGGACATACTCCACATCCACCGCCGGTCGCAGCGTCGTCTGATCCACGCCGGGATTGTAAATCTGCATGTAGATGCCCACCGGATCACCTCGCCTGAAGATGCCGTTGACGTTCGGGCGGACTTTGAGATTGCCCAGGACGAAGGGTCCGGCAGCCAGTCGCCCGTGCAACGGCTCAATGCGTTCGGCCACGATCAGCGAACTGGTGGACAACTGTCCCTCGGCATAGCGGGGCACCTGGAACCCGTGATGGACCACGCCGGTTCGACCGCTATTGACATCACGAATGACCAGGTCAACCACATAGTTTCCCGGCGGGAGCATGACCTGCCGCTGGTAGATGGACTTTTGCTTCACGCCCTGATCGAAGACATCATCGGTGTACCGTTGCGTGACGACATCCTCGAAAATGTGCGGCCGTCGCCCGCTGACCGGACGAATGCGCCCGTGAATGTTGACGACGGCTTCGTTATAGCCGCCGTTATTCTTGAAGCTCAGGTCCTGATTCTCCATCAGGACGGTGAAAATCGTGTTGATGGAGGAATCGGTGACGCGCACGAAATCGGTTCGCATCTGGAAGGGGAGGACGTCGAATTCAACTTCGAGCTTGGCATCGGCCACCGTCGCCAGATCGTTGAACTTGACCTTGGGCGGTCGCTGCAAATTCGCCAGCAGTTGCAATCGTTCAAACGGTTGATCCTGCGCCCGCAAAGCCATCAGCGGATACCGCTCGCGATTGCCCGGAGAGAAGAAGGGACGGTCGGCTTTCGAGGCCAATCCCAGTTCTTCCGCCAGCGTGAGTCCGGCGTTGGGAACAAACAAGAGGGCATCTTTCTCATCGGGGCTCCGGGCGATGCGATATTCACCCGTCATGGTCGGATCAACGAATTCGATCTCGATGCCGCTGCCCACACCTTCGATATAGCGATAGAACCACACCTCGAACGGATAGGTGCTCGTGCTGCCGCCGCCTTCCCAGTAAGGACGATCATACGTCCCTCCCGAAGGATGACTCTCGATGCTGTCGGGCGGCCCGAACATGATGTAGATGCGACCACGATCGGTCTTCCAGCCGGGAATGCCGGAGGAGAATCGCTCATTGGCGTAGGCAATGCGCCGATAGTGCTCCTCCCGGTATTCGTTCTCCTCGGTATCGGGATTGGGATCGCGGCGGAGCCAGAACTGCTCGATGAACTGTTCCCGCTCCTCATCCGTCTCCAGTTTATTGAAGGCGGCGCGCTCCTCTTCAGTGATGATCCAGCGCACGTCCTCATCGAGCCATTTCTTGTAGACGTCGGCCAGCTCTCTCTTGCGGCTTTGCTCCCGCTTTTTATCCTCCTTACGCTGCGACTTGCCCTGGTTCTCCTGGCCTTGTGCGACGGCAACCGGCACTGACGGTGCCAGGGACAGCAGGAAAAAGATGCCGACAATCACGCTCAGGATTTTCTTTGTGAGGCGAGCATCACCGATCATAGGCCATCCTCCCACAGCAATCGTGCGGTGGAAAGTATACCGACCCTCTTTTCTCGTTTCAAGCCACTCTCCCGCCATTGCCTCCGGCGGTTTTCTTCATTACCGTGTCCTTCGCGTTCTTCGTCGCCCCTCTCAGGCGCGAGAGGGGACGTCATCGGGCCATTTCCTCGCGGATTTCCTTCGCACTGAGAGGGAGAAAGGCTCCCCGTACCCGCAGAGACGTGCCGTTCAACAGCGGTATCGGCGGTTTCACATCGTCAAAAGT
>DATLZR010000115.1 GCA_035573895.1 Blastocatellia bacterium
GATGAAGCCGAGCGAAGCCGACCAGGTCAAGGCGCGATTCGGCACCGCCGTGATCGAGACGCCGGTTGCTCTGGACGGGCTGGCCGTATTTGTCCACGAATCAAATCCGGTCTCGGAACTGTCCCTCCGGCAATTGCGGGACATTTATACCGGCCGGATCACCTCCTGGAAACAGGTCGGCGGGCGCGATGAACCGATTGTCCTCTACAGCCGCGAGAATAATTCCGGCACCTATCTCTACTTCAAGGAGCATGTGCTGGAGAACGCCGATTTCGCGCCGACGGCGCAAAACCTTCCCGGCACGGCGGCAGTGATCAATGCGGTCGCCCATGATCCCAACGCCATCGGCTACGGGGGTATCGCCTATGGCAAGGGGATCAAGCACGTCAAGGTGAAAAAGACCGATACATCACCGGCGATTGAACCGACCTTGGACAACGTCGTACGGGGGATCTATCCGATCAGTCGCGCCCTTTATTTTTACACAGCGGGCCGGCCGAAGAATCCCGTGGCCCTGGACTTCATCCGCTGGGTTCTGTCGCCCGAAGGCCAGGCGGTGGTGTCGGAGGTCGGCTATTATCCCCTGCCGGAGGCCGAGCGCCTGAAAGCAGCCGCCCAATGGAACTGATGTGGCACAGGGAGGAACGATCTCGATCCGACGAGCAGCGGCGCCGGATGGATCGCTTCGCCCGAAGGGTGATCTTCGCCGTCGCGCTGACGGCGGTGGTGATCATCGCGTTGATCTTCGTCTTTATCTTCAACGAGGCGTTGCCGGTTCTCACCGATCCCGCCATCATGGAGCAAGCGAATCTGCGCCAGTTCTTCTGGCCGGCGGAGGGAGCGGAACAGGCGAGTCGGTACATGTGGCAGCCCGTTGGGACCGTCCCCAAATACAGTCTCATTCCTCTGATTGTGGGGACGCTCAAGACGACGCTCCTGGCGCTGGTGATCGCCGCACCGCTGGCCATTGCGGCGGCGCTCTATACATCCGAGTTTGCCCCGAGGCGATGGCGCGAGACGATCAAGCCGGTGATTGAGCTTCTGGCGGGCATCCCTTCGGTCGTGCTGGGGTTCTTCGCCCTGGTGGTGCTGGCCAGTTGGTTGCAGCAGCTCTTTGGCTTCGAGTCGCGCCTCAATGCGGTGACTGCCGGGACCGCCCTCGCATTGGCACTCATCCCCATCATTTATACTGTTTGCGATGATGCTCTGAATGCGGTTCCGTCCAGCTATCGAGAGGCGAGCCTCGCCCTCGGCGCGTCGAGATGGCAGACGGCGATTGGGGTGGTTTTGCCCGCCGCTCGCCCGGGCATCTTCGCCGCGCTTTTGCTTGGATTCGGTCGAGCGATCGGGGAAACGATGATTGTCCTCATGGCCTCGGGCAATGCGGCTATCGTTTCTGCCGATGTGACGGACTCGGTGCGCACGCTCTCGGCCACAATTGCCGCCGAACTCGGTGAAGTCGTCTTCGGCGAGCCGCACTATCACACGCTCTTTTTCATCGGTGCCCTTTTGTTCGTCACGACCTTCATCATCAACTCGTGTGGGGCTTATGTCATTCGTCGAACCCAGCGACGCCTCGAGGGGAGCGCCTGAACGCCTCCTCTCCTTGAGCCCGGTGGGCGCGCAGCGTCGTCCCCCGGTGACGGGTTCCCCGGCAACGCTCGATTGTCGGGGCGGGCGAATGCCTCTGTCCCACGGGCCCTCGATGAGTCGCTGGCTGAGAGATTCCCTGCCGGTCGGTCTCTTGCTGACGGCGTGCCTCATCATCGGAACGATGCTGGCCATTCTCATCGGCACGATCGTCTTCAACGGAATCGGTCGCCTGAGTTGGGACTTCCTCACCGGTGCTCCCCGCGAGGGGATGATGGCTGGCGGGATCTTCCCGGCAATCTTTGGGACGGCGGCCCTTGTCTTGCTGATGACGATTGCCGGAGTTCCCATCGGAGTGATCACGGCCATCTTTCTGAGCGAACTGACGCCGAGGGCGGATGCGCGTTCGCTGTGGCGAAAGATGCAGGCGGCATCGCATCCCCGCGAGCGCAGGCAGTACCGTATCGAATGGGTTCATGCTCTGGCGGCGTCGGCCATTCGAGCGGCCGTGGCCAATCTGGCCGGGGTTCCCTCGATCGTCTTCGGGTTGTTCGGCCTGGGATTCTTCATTCATTTCGTCGGGGGAGCCATTGACGCGGCATTCTATCAGGGGGAGTTGACGTATCGTCAGCCGGGGATTCTCTGGGCGGCCTTGACGATGGCCGCGCTCACGCTGCCGGTGGTGATTGTGACCACCGATGAAGCCCTCCGGGCGGTCCCTCAGGAACTGCGCGAGGCCAGCCTCGCCCTGGGAGCCACGCGATGGCAAACGATCATTCATGTTGTTCTCCCGGAAGCGCTGCCGGGGATTCTGACGGGGACGATTCTCGCCATCAGTCGAGGGGCCAGTGAAGTCGCGCCCGTGCTCTTCACCGGAGCGGCCTACTTCCTGCCGTCGCTTCCCACCCATCTCAACGATCAATTCATGCATCTGGGGTATCATGTTTTCATCCTGGCCACGCAATCACCCGACGTGGAGCAAGCCAAGCCGCTTCTGTACGGCACCGTCCTTGTGTTGTTGATGTTGACCTGTGCTCTTAATCTCGTGGGCATCCTCCTTCGCGCCCGCGTCCGATACCGACTCCGTGAGCGGAGGTAGCTATGGCAACACCGACAATAGCTTTCCCGCCGTATTGGGCCCGAGAGGCCCAGCCCGAACCCAGCGAAACGGCGGCTTCTTCAACAGCGCTCATTCAGGTTGAGCGTCTCAGCGTGTTCTACGGCCAGACGGCCGTGCTGCAGGACATCACGCTGACGTTCGCCGAACGGCGAGTGACGGCGCTCATCGGTCCGTCCGGCTGTGGTAAGACGACGTTTCTCCGAGCCCTCAATCGGATGAACGATGTGATTCCGACGGCCCGGACGCAGGGTCGCGTCCTGCTCAACGGGGAGAATATTTACGATCCGGGGGTTGACGTCATCCGGTTGCGCCAGCGCGTAGGCATGGTCTTTCAGAAACCCAATCCCTTCCCCAAATCCATTTTTGACAATGTCGCCTACGGGCTCCGGGTGAACGGCCTGGTGCGGTCTCGAGCGGAACTTGAAGAGCGGGTGGAGGGGAGTCTCCGTCAGGCGGCTCTCTGGGACGAGGTGAAAGATCGGCTCCATCATTCGGCTTTGACGCTGTCGGGGGGCCAGCAGCAACGGCTGTGTATTGCCCGGGCGCTGGCGGTTCAACCCGACGTGCTGCTGATGGACGAGCCGGCATCGGCGCTCGATCCCATCGCCACCGAGAAGATCGAACAGTTGATCCTCGATTTGAAAAAATCCTACACGCTCATCATCGTCACCCATAATCTCCAGCAAGCCGCCCGTGTATCCGATGATACTGCTTTCTTTTGGCTTGGCCGTCTTGTAGAATTCAATACCACCGACGCGCTGTTTGCCGCTCCGAGGGAGAAGCTGACGGAGGATTATCTCACGGGGCGATTCGGATGAAGCATCAGCGAGGGAGTCGGTGGCCGTCGCGATGAAACGCACGATTCTCATCATCGAAGACGACGCCGAGTTGGCCGAGCTGCTGAAATATCATCTCGAACGCAGCGGCGATTATCGGGTGGATGTGGCGCTCACGGGCCAGGCGGGCCTGGACGCGCTCCGGGAGCGCGTGCCCAACCTGCTCATTCTCGATATCAATCTCCCGGAGATGAGCGGCTTCGAGCTGTGCCGGAAGATTCGCACCGAAGCCACGACGAGCCATCTCCCCATCATTTTGCTCACGGCGCGAACGAGCGAGCCGGACAAAGTCCTCGGCCTCACCCTCGGAGCCGATGATTATGTGACCAAACCCTTCAGCCTGCGCGAGCTGGAAGCCCGCATTCAAGCGCTGCTGCGTCGGGTCGAAGGCGCTACCGTCAGTTCGGTCTATGATGATGGCGTCCTCTATGTTGACCACAAGAATTTCCTGGTGAAGGTCTCCGGGGAGGAAGTCAAGCTCACCCGCAAGGAGTTCGCCCTCCTGTCGCTGCTCGTGCAGAGTCGGGGCCGCACGCTCACCCGGGATTACCTGCTGGATCGGATCTGGGGACTTCAATACTACGGCGACTCCCGCACGCTCGATGTGCACATTCGCAATCTTCG
>DATLZR010000116.1 GCA_035573895.1 Blastocatellia bacterium
CCGACCCGGACGGGTGGTGTCGGTTGGCCCGCGCACAGCAGGCTCCCCACGAGCACGATCCCGCCACACAGAGACCATTTAAAATGGGTTGCCGAACGTCGCATGAAGTTGCGTTCTCGGAATTCCCGGCTGGCGGCGAACCAGAATGCCCCAATCGAGCCGCAGCGGTCCGATGGGGGTTTTGATGCGCAACCCGACTCCCACCGTGTGGCTGAAGTCGCTCAGTCGAAAATCGGACACGCGAGCAAATACATTCCCTCCGTCGTAGAAGGCCGCACCATGCAGTCGGAGCGTGCGCACCAGAGGAAATCTCAATTCGCCATTGAGAATGGCCAGGGCATTGCCGCCGATGGGGCGGGTTTGACCCGGACGATTGGGATCGGGAGCACGAGGGCCCGCCTGCTCGAATCCAAATCCCCGCAGCGTCGTTGATCCCCCGGCGAAAAACCGTTCGCTGATGGGGATGGCAAATGAGGAGCCGTATGGCCAGGCCAGCCCCACGCGCACGTCCAGAGCGAAAAACGTGTCGGGAAGAAAAGGAAGCGGGTGCACGCGAGCGTGCTCGCCGTAAAATCGAACAAAACTCTCGCTGCCCCCAAGCGCTCGGGCCACCAGCGAGAGATCGAGCGTCGTCACGTCTCCTTTTGTCGGATCGAGAGGATTATCCCGCATGTCCCGCAAATAAGTGACCGATAGCCGTCCGAGTTGAACCGTTGTATCCTGCCGTCGCAGTTCTTCAGGCTGGGTCACATGAGAGATGATGACGTTGCTGAAATTGTACCGAAAGAAGAGAAACGATTTCTCGGCCAGTCGCTTTTCCACCTGACCGAGGATCGTGGCGCGACTGGCATCGAAAGCCACCTCTTGCTGCCGCTGAAAGAGTATCGAGAAAAGAACCGGCACATCGTGTCCGAAGGGACGGGGATCCGTGTAGGACACCTGCCCGAGCTGCTCCCGGCGGCTCCCTCGAAGTCGGAAACTGCCCGTCCACAGGCGACCGAAGAGGTTCGTGTTCGTGATCTCAAACAATCCGCGGGGTCCGTCGTCGGTGCGAAATCCGAATCCATAGGTCATCTGGTTGCGGGGAGTCTCGCTCACCTCCACGACGACCGTGCGCGCACTCGAGCCCTGGGTCGCCAATGGCGATCGTTCGGCGGTGATGGAGACACGGCGAAAGGCACCGGTGGTGTAGAGATTCTCCTCGCTCTGTTTCAACCGATCGGGCCTGAGCACATCCCCCTCGCGAAAGGTAAGGTAGCGATGAACCGCCGCTTCGGATGTGCGCTCCGTCCCCCGAACGAGGATCCGACCGACGGAGAGCTTCTTCCCTTCGGTCACATGAAAGACGAGCCGGACACGACTCCCCGGCATCTCGACGGTTTCCGGCTTGATCTCGGCCTCGGCATAGCCGCGCTCATGATAGTAGGTGAGAAGTCGTGTCACCGCCTCGCTCACCCGGGTCTCGCTGAAGATGTCGCCCTGCCGAAGTCCGATCTGCTCGCGCAGCTCAGTCTCCGGTTGAGCCGAGGGTCCCACGAGAGCAATTTCGCCGATGGTATATCGAGAACCCGGCTCGACGACATAGACAATGATGAGATCTTCTTTGTTCAGCGTGACCGCCAGGCGACTGGCGACGACGCGGGCGTGGCGGTAACCCTGCTGCCGTAACGCTTCAAGAATGGCTTCTCGGTCGCGCTCCATCAGCTCACGGCTCGTTAACCCACGAGCGAGAAATCCCCCCAGACGCGAACCGGCTCTCGGCGCGATGTCCGCCCAGGTGAGGGTGTTCGTCCCCTCGATCCGAATGTCCTGGAGCTTATATTTTCGGCCCCGGTCAACGGAGTAGGTGACCATTTGCTCGGTTCCCTCACCGGTGTGATCCACAGTGACGCGGGCGAAGAAAAATCCCTCGCGTTGAACATAGTCGAGCAAGGCCAACCGCCCTTCCTCAAGAGTTGCCTCATCGAGTCCTCCCTGGCGAAGAAGGGGCAACAGCCGACGCTGCTGGTCAGGCGATAGCTCGAGCCCTTCGACCTTTACCCGCACCCGGGGCCCCGATCTCACGATAATTTCAATGCTCACGGTATTGGTCTCAGCGTCACGGGCCAGGCGCGGCTGGCTCACCTGAGGATTGAGATAGCCGCGCTCCAGATAAATCTGCCGGATCAACCGCAGATCATCCTGCAATGCGAGCGCGCGATAGGGTGCTCCCTTCCGGGTTTGCATTCGGTTGAGCAGGTCCGCAGCATCGAAAGCGAGATCGCCCACAATCCGGACTTCACCGACCGTTGCCAGACTCCCCGGCTTGACCACGAACGTTACATGGGCTGTTCGTCCCTCATCCGCGAGCGAAACGGTGGGCGTGACCTCACAGTCGAAGAATCCCTGAGCTTGATACCAGGACACGATCTCCTCGGCCGCACGATCGAGCACGCGCGGTGTCAGCCGGGTTCCCGGATCAACCTCGCCGAGCCGCGGCAGAATTTGCTCGACGGCTTCCGGGTCCGCTCCCTCAAATTCGACGCGTCCGATGCGCGGCTGGGGAGTCAAGCGAAGACGCAGGATCACCCCATCGGGCTTCTCTTCGACTTCCACGATGACATCGGAGGCGAGCGCCCTGTCATAGAGGTGCTGGATCAGACGACGAACATCGGCCAATCGAAACGGTTGACCGGGACGGAGCGTCAGCGCTCCATAAACCTCATCCGCTGGATCCTGAACGGGCCTCTCACCGACGAAGACTTCGATCCCCACAATCGAACGTCCGGTCAGGGCCCGAAAATCCTCAACGATGGACGTTGCCGGTCTGTGCTCCTGCGCTTTCTGCGCTTCCGATGACGGCGGTGGATCCCCGAACCGTGCGGCAATCCGTCTCACATCCTGTCCTGAGGACGAGAGCGCCGGAGACCCCCGCCGGGAACGGGGCCCGCTCTCACGTGCTGAGTCCTCCTGCCATTTCCCGTTGTGGCGAACGGGAGGGCCTGCACTGAATCCCCATGTCCGCGCCACAGCCACAATAAAAAGAAAGACCAGGAGAATCCGCCCTCCCCAAACCGGCATGGCCGGACGAAACTCTTGTAGCTTGACGGATCTCATCCCCCGGAACGACATGGGAGTGACCTCCCCCCTCTGGATCACTTCGCACGATCAGAATCGTTTGCGAATGCGGAGATCGAAGCTGAAGTTGCCGTCCTGATCGCGCACGCCCACGAGCGAAAAGCGATTGCTCAAGCGATATTCGACGATGACTACCTGTTCTTGCGTCGAGGAGAGATTGGTCGAGTAAAGGATGGAGAGATCGCGCGTCACCTGCCGGCCGATGGTGATGCGCGCCGTGGGATCGGAGCCGCGTCCGACCACCAGAGGATCGAGTTGAAACCGGTTGATGCCGAAAAGTTTCCCGGTGAATTCCTCGGCCCGATGGGTCAGCTCGCTGAAAAGGAGATTAGCCGCCGTCCCCACACTACTGGCGGCAGGGGAGGACGTTAGTCCCCGGCTCGGAGTAAAATCTCCCGTGGTGATGAGCGAGACGATTTCGTCAACGGTCAGTGTCGGCTCCGACCGCAGCGATGTCTGGAACCGATCAAGAGTTCCGAGGAAGGTGACGATCACGCGATAGCCGCGAATATCGGTTTCGGCTTCGACGGTGAAGCGCGGTCGGCTATCGAGAGTTTCCGGAAAGTCAATGCGCCCGCGGGTGATCTGATAGTCGCGGTCACGAAAACGAAGCGTGCCCCGCGTGACGATCGCTGTCCCCGTCAGCCGCGGTGCCCCCAGTGTCCCTCCAACATGGAGCCAGGCGCTGCCCACGACATCCGCCAGATTGTTGCGCACGACGACCGTATCGAGCCCCTGCACGCGCACGTCGAGCGTCATCGGCGGCTTGATCTCAATGCCTCTGGGCATGGGGAGGGTGTTTTTACTCGCCAGGATCAACTGAGCGAGATCTACGTTCTCGTGATATTCCGAGCGACGTATATCCACGGTTCCGCTCAGGACCTGAACCTGCCGGTTTCCTTGAAGGACGAGATCGCCGTCGAGCAGCGAGCGAAATCCCGCCGGATAGGTGATTTGAACTCCCTCAGCCTTCATCACCAAGCGCCAGCGATCCGCCTTCAAATTTCGGAGAATGAGCCCGCCGCTCAAGGCCAGATCGCCCCCGTTGACCTGTGCCCGCAGTCCCTCGATAAGCGCCTGATCGGCTGTGAATCGAATGCGCCCTTCCCCGCCGACGAGCGCAATCGGCCAGTCCACAAGACGCAGCGAGGCATCAGCTATATCCATGACACCGCTCAAGCGCGGACGGGTGAAACTGCCTCGGACAGTGGCGCGAACCGTCGCCCGACCGCTGGCAAACAGATTGGGATAGAACGTGCGCAACAGCCTGAGATCCACGCGTCCGCCAAGCGTCAGATCGGTGAGCCCCTCGTCCCCCGGAGAACCGAAAAGCCCGACCAGATCAATCACACCCGCCACATCGAGATCGGTATTTTCACCGGAGAGCGACATCGCCTCGATCTTGGCCCGCGTGGAATGAAACTCGAGGCTCACGGTCCGCCGATTCGTCAGCGCATACTCGCCGAGCTGTAGCGTCAGCCGGGAAATCTCTGCACGGACACGCGCATCGTTCAGGTCGTCCACCGGCACGGAGGCATCAATGGCTCCGCTCACCACTGCTTTAATGTCTCCGGAGACTCCCGCGAGGTCGAGGTAGGGCGCGAGATCGAATTCATCGAGCCGAGTCCGAGCTGACATGATCGCTCCACCCTCCGTGCCGCTGATCCCACCTTCGATCCGCCACGTCTGTCCGAAGAGGGTGGGCTCGACGGTAAACGTCGTCCGACCCCGCTCACGGCGAAACTCGGCCTCGATTCGGCCCGCCGCCTTTTTCCTGATGACGACCTCCGTTAGCCGGATTCGACCCTCCACCTGCGGCTGGGACAATGTCCCGCTTCCGGTCAGATTCCCGCTCAACCGCCCGTTGACATCACCAATGTCCAGACCCGAAGCTTCCAGCAATGAGCCGAGAACAACGTCTCTGGCATCGGCACTCAGGTCGAATTCTTTGACCGACATATCAACCCATCCGGCCAGACGAATGGTTCCCCCACCGGCAGCCACGGTGACTCGACTCAGCCGGTAACGAGACCGTTCGATCTCCACCTGACCGGTTGCGCGGGTGAAGGAGATCGGCTGATGGCCCAGCCGAAGTTCCCCTTGAGTGAGCGTGCCCTCCACCATTCCATGCGGCGCCGACGGAAGATCATCCAGATTCGCCGTCGCCGTCAGCCGTCCCGCAAGGGGAAAGTCTCTTTGGAACAATCGCGCCCACCCTCGAATATCCACTCCGACACATCGCCCTCTGAGAGAAATTCCTGTTTCCGATCCCGGGACAAGTCGCAGTGAGAAATCCGCCGATGCCCCGCTTGCCCAACGAGCCTCAGCATGCGTCAGCTCCAGCGACGAACCGTCATAGAGGAACTCGCTCCGCAGCGATGTCACCGGTTCGCTTCCGACGAGAATGTCCTTCAGCTCGGCGCTTCCACTGACGCGAACCGCGTGCTTGGCTCTGCTCACCGAGAGATCGAACCGTCCGGACCCCGCGAGGCGAGGAACAACTCCACGCGTCAGTTGATCGGTCCTGTGGCCCCAGGCCGCGAGCAGTTTCTCCAGTTCGGCGAGGTTGCCGCTCGCTCCATCGAGATGGAGATCGAAATCCCCCTTCCCGGATACTCTGCCGTTGACGCGGGCGGTTGTCTCGCCCAGAACAACGCGAGAGGGGTCGAGAGCGATTGTTGAGCCGGTAAACGCCGCCGTCATCTCTCCCGCCACGGGGAGAGCTTCGGTGCTCCCCGCCGGGGGCGCTGACATGATCGCTCTCGAATGCCCCCTGAGTCGGCCCAGAGAAAGACCCGGCCACGTCACCGATAGGCGCCCGCTGACGACGGCGGCGATGGGCAAATGTCGTCCTGAGAGCAACCGAGCAACTTCGGCCAGACTGACATCCTGAAACTCAAGCACGGCCCGGGATGCGTCCGAGAAGCGAATAATCCCCTCTCCTCGCACCCGCCCATTCAGGGTTCGCGCCGCCATCTCTTCGAGTTGCAGGTGGTTCGCTGTCGCTCGAAAGCGAACGCGCACGTCCTCAACGGGGATCAACCCGACATTGCCGCCGGGCGCACGCAATTGCCCGATCAGTGTTGGTCCCACAATCCTCGCGGCGAGATCGAGATGCCGGATCCGGAAAAGGGACGCAAACAGGAGGTCAGCCGTCGTCCTCATTGATGCCGCGAAAGCTCTTGAATCGGGAGCCGCATCGGACGATCCCGTCAGGTGAGTCATCAATCCACCCAGGGTGACTCCCGCAAAAGCAGCGCGCCGCGTTTCGAGCCCTCCCTCGATGCGATAGTCTGATCCCGTTCCGACGATCCGCCCGCGCAGGCTGATAATCCCCTGCCCCTGGCTCATGACTGCCTCGGCCCATCCCGACAGATTGGCCTGGGCGCAAACATCAAAGTCGTATCGAGGCGGATCCCATCCCGCGATATGACCTGTGCCCAGAAGGTCCACCCCATCGCTCAAGAGTCTCAACCGCTGCACGCTCACACCTCGTTGATCCACCTGAGCTGACAGTTCAAGACGAGTGATCCGTTGCCAGGTTCGGCCGCCTCCCGAGACCAGTTCGGCATCCGCGCTCCGAGCCTCCAATTGCCACCGAGAGGAAACTGGCTGAACCGACATCGAAAAGTCATGAACGCGAAGCTCCACCGGATACCGCCGGTCACGAATCTCGATCTCTCCCTCCCGGATCATGAGGCGACCGATTTTCACCGTGTACGCCTTCTTTCCCGGCTGGCGCAGCGACGACAGATCAATCGCCTCGATGTTGGGTCGGCCTTTCTCATCGGTGATGATATGCAGCCGTGCGCCTGCGATCTCGACATCTTCCAGGAGAATGTCCCGTCGGAAGAAATCGCGGACTTTGAACATCACCCGCACGTTCTGGACATCCAGGACGGGTTCGGACTGCTCACCGGGAAAAAGCCTCAACCCGGTAATCCTCAGCGTTCGGTGCAAGAGATCAAGATCAACTGCTGCCACCGTGCTCCGAAGGTTGACGCGGAGAAGCGATTCCTGCAGCCGATGACGCACGACGGCATCGAATCCGTCGCTGGAAAGCCAGCCGACCAGCAGCAGACCAACGGTGAGAATCGCGCCGAGGATGAAAATCAGAGGTCGTCGCATCCTGGTACGCACGTAAAACTCCGTGACTCCCACGCGGCCATCCTCACCCGGGCCGGCCCAGAGCCCTTGCCCTTCAAAAACATCATGCGTGTCCCGCCATTGCCTCCCCGTGAATTCGGTTCCCGCGACTCATCTGCCGATCACCTAAACGGACTCCGCGGCGCTCATGCTCGGTCGTCGGGTGCCGATTCACCTGCTGGATCAAGCAGAGGGATAGACTCGACGATCTCCAGTCCGAATCCCGCCAGCGCCGTCAGTCGCTTGGGATGATTCGTCAACAGACGCATCCGCCGGACTCCAAGATGGTACAGGATCTGAGCCCCAATTCCATAATCACGCATGTCCCAGGCGGGTCGGAGCGCCTCGGCGGCGTCCCGCTCGCTCTGCCCCTGGGCGATGAGCCGATGCTTGGCCACCTGACGGACAAGCCCCTGACCCAATCCCTCGCGTTTGATAAGGTACAGCAGGACGCCACGGCCTTCCTGGGCAATGCGTTCGAGAGCCTGTCGCAGTTGCTTCCCGGCTTCGTCCACCAGACTTCCGAAAACATCGCCGAGGACCGATTGCGTATGAACGCGAACGAGAACCGGCTCGGCGCGGGAGACGTCGCCTCGGACGAGCGCCAGATGGACCTCGTCGTTCAGGTCATTCTCAAAAGCACAGACTCGAAAGGGACCGTAGGGGGTTGGAATGAGCGCCTCGGCGGCGATCCTGACCAGCGTCTCGTGCTGAAGGCGATAACGAATCAGATCGGCGACGGTGATGATCTTCAACCCGTGCTCCGCGGCGAACTCGATGAGCTGAGGGAGGCGGGCCATCGTCCCATCATCGTTCATGATTTCGCAGATGACGCCCGCGGGCGTGAGACCGGCCAGCCGCGCCAGATCAACCGATGCCTCTGTCTGTCCGGGACGAACGAGAACTCCTCCGCGCCGCGCCCGCAACGGGAAGATATGGCCGGGACGAACCAGGTCCTCGGGACGACTGCGCGGATCAACGGCGGTCAAGATCGTGCGGGCGCGATCGGCCGCCGAGATGCCCGTCGTCACACCCTCGCGGGCATCAATGCTGATGCAAAAGGCGGTCTCGAAGCGCGAGGTGTTCTCACTCACCTGCAGGGGCAGTTGCAGCTCGTCGCATCGCTGCTCGGTCAACGACAAGCAGATTAATCCCCGCCCGTGCTTGGCCATGAAGTTAATGATGTCGGGCGTCACCTTCTCCGCTGCACAACAGAGATCACCCTCGTTTTCTCGATCCTCATCGTCCACGATAATGATCATCCGCCCCTGGCGGATGTCCTCCACCGCCTCCGGGATGGTGGCAAAGACACGCACCGACTCGGTCACCGATGTCATCTTCGATCCCTCGACAAAGTACTCAGGCCGCCCCGTTCATCCTCGTGAGGTCCGGGTCCTTAGCCCATCTCACGGTCGCAGAGCGTGGCCGCCTCTCCTTCAATAGCCCAACTCCTTGAGTCGTTCCACAGTCAGCTCCGTCGCTTCGGACGTTGTTAGCCGTGCTGTCAGAAGCCGTTCGACGTATTTGGCCAGGATGTCCACTTCCAGATTGACTTCGTCGCCGACCTCAAGACGACCGAGCGTGGTTCGTTTCAATGTTTCGGGAATAAGGGCAACAGCGAACCATTGTTCACCGAGATCGGCGACCGTGAGGCTTACACCATCAACGGCGATCGAGCCTTTGCTGACGACATAGCGCTGCAGCTTCCTGGGGAGCGAGTAGCGATGAACCTGCCCCTCGATTGATCCGACTTTCTGAAGGAGCGTCGCCGTTGCATCAACATGCCCCTGAACGATGTGTCCACCCAGGCGCCCACCCACGGCAACCGGGCGTTCCAGATTCACCGGTGAACCGATGGCCAGCTTCCCCAGGGTCGTTCGCCGGAGCGTCTCCTCCGATAAATCAGCCGTAAAAGTCCCCCCCTCGCATTCGACAACGGTGAGGCAGACCCCATTGACGCCAATGCTCGCGCCCGGCGCAAGCTCTTCGGCGAACGCCCCCGTCTCAATCGTCAGCCGCGCACCGGAGGGTCGAACCGTGCGTCGGCGAAGCAGCCCCATCGCTTCGATTATCCCGGTGAACATTGGCAAAACTCAAAGATACAAGATGCCGAAGACGTCATGCAAGAATCGAGCCCGAAAAAGGTCCATTCGAGGGCCAGCCCGATTCCTTGTCGAGAGGGAACGCTCACGCTATATTACACGCCTTATGACAGGCTATACGGAGGAGCACGCCCGAGCGGGGCTGGATGCCGAGCTACCGCCGATTGACTGCTGGCCCAATCAGTTCCCCGGTTACGAGATCACCATCGTTATTCCGGAATTCACTTCCGTCTGTCCGAAAACGGGACTGCCGGACTTCGGGACGATCACCATTCGGTACGAGCCCAGGGACCTGTGCCTCGAACTGAAGTCGCTCAAGTACTATATTCTCGGCTATCGTTCGCTCGGTATCTTTTACGAGAACGCAGTGAACCGCATTCTCAGAGATGTCGTCGCGGCCTGCCAGCCGGTGTGGGCAGAAGTCAAGGGCGAGTTCAACGTACGTGGCGGAATGAGGAGCATCATCCAGGCGCGGTATGAGGCCGCAACCCCGGAGAAACGGACTTAGGCAGCCCCAACGGTGAATGATCGGACGGACGCTGACCCATTATAAGATCCTTGACAAGCTCGGCTCCGGCGGCATGGGCGAGGTGTACAAAGCCTACGATCTGACGCTCGACCGCCTGGTAGCGATCAAAATCCTTTCTGCCGACGCCGTCCGCAACGAGGAGCACAAGCAACGGTTCATTCAGGAAGCGAAGGCAGCCTCCGCGCTCAATCACCCCACCATCTGCACCATTCACGAAATCGGTCAGAGCGAGGGACTGGACTACATCGTCATGGAGTATATCGCCGGCCAGACCCTCACCGAGTACGTGCGCACGCACGCCTGCGACATCGAGCAAAAGGTCGCGCTGGCATTGCAGATCGCCGAGGGGCTGGCCAAAGCGCACGAGGCCGGAATCGTCCATCGGGACATTAAGCCGGAGAACATCATGGTGACCGAGGACGGACTGGTGAAGATCGTTGATTTCGGTCTCGCCAAGCTCATCGAAACTCGCCACAGAAGCGGCGAGGAATCGGTCACAACCGAAGCTCCGACAATGCTCCTTTCGCCGAGCCGCACGCCGCGCATCACCACGCCGGGAATGATTCTGGGGACGGTCGGCTTCATGTCGCCCGAGCAAGCCGAGGGCAAGCCGGTGGATCAGCGCAGCGACATCTTCTCATTTGGCGCTGTCCTCTATGAAATGTTCACCGGAGAGGAGCCCTTTGCCCGACCGACGCCCCTTCAATCGCTGCACGCGCTTCTGCACGAGGAGCCCAAGCCGCTGTCACCGGATCTCCCGGAAGCGCTCCACCACATCATTCGCAAGGCCCTGGAGAAAGACCCCGATCACCGCTACCAGACACTGCGGGATATGATCGCCGATCTCAAACGGCTCAAACGCGACTCGGCTTCAGGCGAGCGAGCGCGTCGGCACCGGCCCATCCCCCGCACGACGGTCCTCGCGTCAACGATGTTCAATCGTCGCAGCGGCGCATTTCTCATTATTCTCGCTTTGCTTGTGGCCGTGATGACGGTTTCGGCTCTGGTCTGGCATCGGTCCCGACGAAGGGCTGCTCCTTCATTCCCTTCGCCGACGGTGCGTACGCTGGCGATTTTGCCCTTTCGCAATCTTCGCAACGATCAAGAATTCGACTTCCTCGGATTCTCCCTCGCCGACGCGATCACGACCAAGCTCGCGTTTGTGCACTCGCTCGTCGTTCGCCCCTCGAGCAGCGTCGAACGATACAAGAACCAGGCCATTGATCCCCGCGAGGCCGGAGAGGAACTAGGAGCCGATGCTGTTCTGGTGGGAACGTTCCTGCGCGAAGCCTCACAGGTTCAGGTGAGCGCACAACTGGTCGAAGTGTCGAGCAATCGCATCCTCTGGTCCGACACGATGCGGGTGCCGGTGGGAGACATCATCGCGTTGCAGGATCGGATCTCCGAAGAGATCGTCAAGAACCTGCGGCTCCGTCTGAGTCCCGTCGAAGTCGAGCGGATGAAACGGGATGTGCCCCGGAGTTCCCTGGCCTACGAGTACTACCTGCGGGCGCTCAGTCTCGGCGAATCGAGCGTGGATCGGGTGAAGTTGGCCATTGAGCTGCTGGAGCAAGCCGTCGAGCACGATCCCGATTACGCCCCCGCATGGATGGAGTTGGGAATTCGCTATAACACGCTGGGAATCTCCGCCTCGGGCGGCAAGTACTACTACGAGAAGTCAAATGCCGCGCTCCGACGGGCGCTGGAATTGAACAGCGATCTGCCCCGGGCGCATCTCCAACTGGCGCAGAATTACACCGAACTGGGGCGGGTCGAGGATGCCGTCGCGCAACTACGAAAACTCCTGGCCATTAACCCCAATAGTCCCGAGCTCCATCTCGGCATGGCCTATGCTTTGCGCTACGCCGGAATGCTGGAAGAATCGCTCAAAGAGGCCGAGAAAATCGAGCACATTGACCCCAAATACTGGCGCAATCAACCCCGGGCCGTCGTCAACACGTATCTCTATCTCGGTCGCTATGAGCGATTCCTCGAAAGTATTCCCCCCGTGGAGACGGCCTACACCCTGTTTTATCGCGGGTTTGGGTACTATCACCTGGGGGATCGGACGCGGGCCCGGGAGAATTTTCGGCGGGCCGCGCAGATTGATCCGAACGATGTTTTCTCCCAGCTCAGTCAGGCGATGAGCTTCGCCCTCGATCAGGATCGAATACGGGGGCTTCAGCTTTTGCGAACGATAGAGGCGAAACGAGCAGATGAGGATGTGCCCGATGGTGAAGTCACCTACAAGCTGGCTCAGGTCTATGCGCTGCTCGGCGATCAGGCAGCGGCATTGAAGAATCTGGAGCTGGCGATCCGACAGGGATTTTTCGCCTACCCTTATATGGAGCGGGATCCGTTGTTACAGACGCTCCGCAGCCATCCCGATTACCCCCGTATCCTGGGCATCGCGCGCAACCGACATGACGAGTTCAGACGTCGGTTTTTCCCTTGAACCCGTATGACACGCTACATTCTAGCTCTGGATCAAGGGACGACGAGTTCGCGGGCGATCCTGTTTGACGAGCGGGCCCACGCCGTGAGTGTGGCCTCGCGCCCCTTGCCGCAGATCTATCCGCGGCCGGGATGGGTGGAGCACGATCCGCACCAGATCTGGCAGACGCAACTGGACGCCGCACGCGAGGCGCTCGCTCGCGCGGGCCTCTCTACTCACGATGTCGCTGCCCTCGGCATCACCAATCAGCGCGAGACGACCATCCTGTGGGATCGGGCAACGGGTGAGCCCATCGCCAATGCCATCGTCTGGCAATGCCGCCGGTCGGCTCCATTGTGTGAGGAACTTAAGCGTCAGGGGCACGAACCGTTCATTCACGAACGCACAGGACTTGTGGCCGACGCCTATTTCTCGGCGACGAAAATTCGTTGGCTGCTCGATCACCTGCCGGAAGCCGAGCGTCGCGCGCGATCCGGGGAGGTCGTCTTCGGGACAGTGGATAGCTGGCTCATGTACAAGCTGAGTGGCCATCGTCTCCATGCCACCGATCCATCGAATGCGTCGCGCACGATGCTCGTCAATATCCACACGGGACACTGGGACGACGACCTGCTTCGTCTGCTGGACATTCCCGCCAAGATGCTGCCGGAGATTCGCCCATCGAGCGGCATTTTCGGAGAAACCGATCCCGCTGTCTTCGGAGCGGCAATCCCCATCGCCGGCTGCGCCGGTGATCAACAAGCGGCGCTTTTTGGTCAAGCCTGCTTCCATCCCGGCCAGGCCAAAAATACTTACGGGACGGGTTGCTTTCTGTTGATGAACACGGGGACGCAACCCGTGCTCTCCCGGAGCGGCTTGCTCACGACGATTGCCTGGGGGATCGGAGGCATGACCCACTATGCCCTCGAAGGAAGCGTCTTCGTCGCCGGCGCCGCGCTGCAGTGGCTGCGCGATGGGCTGGGACTTTTCCAGCGAACCGAGGAGATCGAGTCTCTGGCCCGAAGCGTTCCCTCAAGTGATGGCGTCTATTTCGTTCCGGCATTCGTCGGATTGGGGGCTCCTTACTGGGATATGTATGCGCGGGGGATGATCATCGGCCTGACGCGAGGAACGACCCGCAGCCATCTCGTGCGGGCGGCTCTCGAAGCCATTGCCTATCAAACACGGGATGTCCTCGACTGCATGAAGGGCGAAGGTGCACCGGAAATCCACGAACTGCGCGTGGACGGCGGAGCGGCCGTGAACGATTTCCTCTGCCAGTTCCAGGCCGACATCTTGCAAACGGCGGTCGCCCGTCCCCGGGTGACGGAAACAACTGCGCTGGGAGCGGCGTTTCTGGCTGGTCTGGCCGTCGGCATGTGGAAAAGCACGGACGAACTGACATCCCTGTGGGAAGCCGACAAGGTCTTCTCCCCCGTGATGTCCCGGGCCGAGATCGAGCGCCTCTACGCCCGCTGGCAGGACGCGGTCAGGCGTGCTTCTGACTGGGCCGAAAAGGAGAAGTGATGGGCGAGCGGCTTATGTTGGGACTAACGCTCGGTCATTTTCAGATCATTCGACAGATCGGACGCGGCGGACAGGGAGAAGCCTACCTGGCGCTCGACACCCAGTTGAACCGCCCTGTGGTGATCAAAGTCCTTCCCACCGACCTCATCGGCAACGGACAAGCGCGCGAGCGTTTCTTGAGCGAAGCACGATTGGCCTCGCAACTGAATCACCCGAACATCTGCTCGATCTATGAAGTGGACGAGGTGGATGACCGCCTCTTCATCGTCATGCCCTATATCGAGGGGCGCACGCTGAAGGACGTCGTTGGGGGCCGGCCACTGCCGCAAGAAACGGCTCTGGCCATTGCGCTGCAACTGGCCGACGCGCTCTGCGAAGCGCACGAGCGCGGCATCCTTCACCGGGACATTAAATCGTCGAACATTCTGCTGACGGAGAAAGGGCGTGCCGTGCTCCTCGATTTCGGTCTGGCGACGCGGCAACCCGCTCGCCCCGAAAGCCCCGAAATTGAGGGTCAGAAACATCTGCCGTTTGGCACCCCCAGTTATATGTCCCCCGAACACGTCGCCGGTCGCGTCACCGATGCGCGGAGTGACATCTTCTCTTTCGGCGTCGTGCTCTATGAGATGGTGACCGGCCGACGTCCCTTCACCGGGAAGACGACCGCCGAGATCATGGAGGCGATTGTTCACCACGAGCCTGTTCCGGCGCGGACGCTCCGGCCCGATCTTGATCCGGCGCTCGAAGCCATCATTCACCGGGCACTGGCCAAGGATCCCGCCGAGCGATATCAGTCCATCGAGGAAATGCGGAGGGATTTAAGCGAGGTTGCGACACGAATGGGCCTCGGAGACACAAGCGGCGTTCGCGCGCTCCTTTTTGAAGTCGCCCGACGGGAAAAGCGGAACAAACGTTTGCTGATTCTCTCGGCGGTGTCGCTCCTGGCCATAGTCGTTCTCATCAGCGGCTGGTTTCTTCTCTCTCCCCGATTCTTTCCGAAAAATGAGCCAGCCATTGCACCGGCTCCTCGCGTGCGAACAGCCGCCATTCTTCCCTTCCGCAATCTCAAGGATGATCCGGCCAGCGATTACATCGGCTATGCGCTGGCCGACGGCCTGATCAACAATCTCGCCTACGTGCGCCACCTGATCGTTCGCCCGACGGCTGCCGTGGAGAAATACCGCCATCAGCCGATTGATATTCAGCGGGTGAGTCGTGAGCTGAAAGTGGACACCATCGTGAGCGGGACCTTCATCAAAGAGGGTTCCGAACTTCGCATCCATGCCCAGCTCATTGATGTGCCCTCGAATGCCCTGCTCTGGAGCGACATGATTCGGGTTCGCTCGGAGAATTTGCTCTCGCTTCAGGACCTGATCACCAAACAGATCGTGCGGGAGCTGCAACTTCATCTGACGCAGGAGGAGCAGGAGCGGTTGCGCCGGGATACGCCCCGCAACGCACAAGGCTACGAATCTTTCCTGCGGAGCAAAGGGTTGGGACTGCGCACCGAAGAAAGCGAGCGGGCGATTGCTTTGCTGGAGAAATCGGTGGCCCTCGATCCCGGATATGCGCCGGCCTGGGTGGAACTGGGCTGGCGCTATCGGCAACGCAGCCTCTTTGGTTTGGGCAATCGTTCCTACTATGAAAAGGCCGAAGCTGCCGGGCGCCGTGCCCTTGACCTTAATCCGGATTCACTGGGAGCGATGGTCCTACTGGCCTATCTTTACACCGACGAAGGCCGAATCGAGGACGCGGTGATGCTTCTTGATCGGGCACGCCAGATCAGTCCCAACTCCCCGGAACCTTACGAAGGCCTGCGCTACGCCTATCGCTACGCTGGGCTGCTGGAAGAATCACTCGCCGCCTCGGAAACCGCCCAACGCCTCGATCCGACGTTTTTTGAGAGACCCATCAATTACGTCAACCACGCGCTCCTTTATCTCGGTCGCTACCGGCAATTCATCGAAGCTATACCGCAACGGGATGCCCCCCTGTGCTATTTCTATCGTGGGTTCGCCTTCTTTCATCTGGGCGACACCTCGAGCGCTCTGACCGAGTTGAACCGTGCCATCCACAGCGATCCGGGCAACGTCTTCTCCTACCTGGCGGAGGCACTTAAAGCCCGAATTGAAGACCGACCGGATCGGGGACTTCGGATTCTCCGTTTTCTCGAACGCCGTCGGGAAAACCAGGGGATTCCCGATGGGGAAATGAGCTATAAGATTGCCCAGCTGTACGCTCAGCTCGGTGATGTCTCATCGGCGGTGAGGATGCTGGAACGAGCCATCGCTCAAGGCTTCGTGTGCTACCCCTACAT
>DATLZR010000117.1 GCA_035573895.1 Blastocatellia bacterium
TGCGGTCATCACAACGAAGTTCCGGCACACGGCAGGCGCAGGACGCGATGGAACCGGTCTCGGTCGAGTGGTGCTGTCTGACTCGGATCACCCTCTTCTCGCTCCTCAAACGGACCGCTCGCCTCGACTCCTCACCTTCGCGGAGAATTCCTGCCGTTTTCTCCTTTACAGACGGAAGAATTGCTCTATAATGTAGCCGTCGCCCATCAGTTGTCACAATCCGTCAGGAGGCTGAACCATGAGAAGAGATCTTTTAGGATTTGTCCTGGCCATTATTGTGATCTCTCCCGTCGGGGGCTGGTCACAGTCCTATGTTTCCTCGGCGGAGTTGAAAGGGACGGTGACAGACCCGAACGGAGCGGTCATTCCCGGTGCCGTGGTGACGGTCTCCAATCCGGACCGAGCCATCACCCGAACGGTCACGACTGATGAGCGGGGCGAGTATCGGGTGCTGCTCCTTCCCCCGGGCATCTATCAGGTGAAGGTCGAGAAGAGCGGATTTGTGGCTCACGTCCGGCAAGGAGTACAGCTCACCGTGGGTCAAATTCTCAATCTCGATGTCCAGCTCTCGGTCGGGGGAGCGACCGAAGTCGTCGAAGTGACGGGTGAACAGCCGCTCGTCGAGACCGAGCGGACCCAACAATCCGACACGATCGAGGAACGTTTCATCCGGGCTTTGCCGATTGATCGTCGCGATTATCTCACCTTCACGTTGCTCGCTCCGGGCGTCGTTGATTCCAATGCGTTTGCCGATAACACCGACTTTCGCGTAGCCCAGACCGCCCAGAGCGGCCTCTCCTTCTACGGCAGCAATGGTCGCGGGAACAACATCACCGTAGATGGGACCGAAGCCAATACCGCGTCGGGCGGCGTCCGACCCACGCTCAGTCAGGAAGCCGTTCAGGAGTTTCAAATCAACCGGAGCAATTATACGGCGGAGAACGGAGGAGCCAGCGGCGGTGTCATCAACATCGTGTCCAAGACCGGTGGAAATGAATTTCGCGGATCGCTTTTCGGCTTCTTCCGGCATGATGCGCTGGACGCCACCGATCCGTTTGCCGTCGTGCTCGAAGGTGACCGATTGCGTCGCATCAAGCCGCCCTCCAACCGCCAGCAGTATGGCGGGACGCTCAGTTTTCCGTTTCGCAAAGATCGGACGTTTTTCTTCGGTTCCTTCGAGAAGCTCAACAAGGATGAGAAAGCCTCGGTGCCGGTGTTGACCGACCGCTCCATCTTCCAGCCGACAGCGGCGCAGACGGCGATTCTCAATGCTCTGGCCGCCAACACGAGCACGACGCCGATCCCCTGCATTCCGGCCAATCCCGCAGCAGCCAATCTTCCTCCGGCGGCCTGTGCTCAGGCGTTGCGGGCAGCCCTGGCCACGCCGCCCGCCACGGTGGCCTTGTTCGAGCGCAATAGCGGCATCTTCCCCTTTACATCCAATGTCCTGCTTTTCTCCGTGCGGCTCGACCATCAGGTGAGCGCCAGTGATCAGCTCTTCTTCCGCTATAACTACGCCAACAACGATGAGGTCAATACCAACCTGCGGGCGCTCGTCGGCTTCTCCCGGGGGAATCAAATCAACAGTTGGGACAGCACGGCTGTGCTCGGATGGAATCACCTGTTCAGTCCGCAGACCATCAACGAGCTGCGCCTCCAGTGGAACTACTTCAACTACGATGTCATCCCCAACGATCCCATTGGGCCGGAATTGAACATCGCCGGCTTTGGCTTTTTCAACCGGGACATTTTCCTGCCGAGCTTCACCATCGAGCGCCGCGGTCATCTGGCCGAGCATCTGACGCACACGCGCGGCACCCATCGCTTCAAGTTCGGCGGCGAGGTGATCCTTCGTGGCAACAACACCGAATCGCACACGTTCTTCCCCGGACGCTTCACCTTCGGCCAGTTACCGGGAAGCGTGCTCAGCCCGCAGTTGGCCACCACGACGCTCACGGCCCTGCAGGCGTTCAATCTCGGCCTGCCGCAGTTCTACCAGCAAGGGTTCGGCGATCCGACCGTTGGAGCGACGCTTCCCTACTACGGCGTCTATGGTCAGGACAGTTGGAACATCCGGCCCAATTTCACCCTCACCTACGGATTGCGCTACGAACTGGACGACCGTCGCGATCCCATGCCCACCGACACGAACAATTTCGCTCCCCGGATCGGCTTCGCGTGGGATCCCTGGGATGATCACAAGACGGTCATTCGCGGAGGATACGGGATTTATTATTCGCCGATCTACTTCCAGATTGACTACGTCGTCAATGCCCTCAACGTCATCAACGGCTTTCGCCAGATCGCCCAGGTCTTCGTTCCGCTCACCGGCGCTCCTGTGACGAATCCGCAAACGGGACGGCCATTGACCTCGGCCGACATTTACCGCACGCTTCTGGCTCAGCGGGTGATCGGAACGCGCACGATTACTCCCGAAGACCTCCGGCAGTTCGGCGTCACCATTACGCAGACGGGCCCGATTCCACCTCTGACGGTGCTCTTCAAGAACTCATCCGATTACGTCAACGCCTATTCGCAGCAGGCGAGCCTGGGGATTGATCGGCAGCTCGGCGGAGACTGGGCCGTCTCGGTGAGCTATATCTTCTCCCGCACGCTGAAGATCACGCGGTCGCGGGACGACAATCTGTTGCCCGCGCCGATTGATCCCGCTCTGGGCATCCGCCGATGGTCAACGCCCTTCTTCAAGAACCCGCTCTTGCTTCAGGACAACATCTACGAGTCAACGGCCCGGGCGTTTTATCATGGGTTCATCCTGGAGGTGAATAAACGATTCAGCCATAACATTGCTCTGGCAGCGAGCTACACGCTGTCGAAAGCCATTGACGAAGTGACCGATTTCAACAGCGACTTCCAGCCCAACGATCAAACCAACCTGCGGGCCGAGCGGGCGCTGTCGGCATTCGATCAACGGCACAAGCTCGTCATCTACGGGATTCTTCACAGTCCCTTCCGGGGTGGAGCCGGTCGTCATCCCCTGGCGCGATTTTTGGCCGATTTCGTCCTCACGCCCATCTTTCGCGCCAATAGCGCTCGTCCGTTCAATCTCCTGGTGGGATCGGACATCAACGGCGATCGTCACTCCACCACCGATCGCCCGCCGTTTGCCGGACGCAATACCGGCATCGGTCCCAATTTCTGGACGTTCGATCTGCGCGTGGCGCGACAGATCGGGCTGGGTTCGGAGACGCGGCGGCTGGAGTTGACGTTTGAAGCATTCAATCTCTTCAATCGGCTCAATTTCGCCAGCATCAACAATACCGTGGGCCTGATCCCGCCACCCTTCAATCTCACCGGACGGCGAGATCGGCGACCGAGCGAACCGCTGGGATTCACCTCGGCATTTGATCCCCGGCGCATTCAACTCGGATTTCGACTCACCTTCTGACGGTAGACACGGAAGTGGGTGAGAGGCGGTGGGGGAGG
>DATLZR010000118.1 GCA_035573895.1 Blastocatellia bacterium
TCTCCCCCACATCTTCGAGCCCTTCTTCACCACCAAAGAGGTGGGCAAAGGGACCGGACTGGGGCTGTCGGTCGTCTACGGGATCATCAAAGCGCACGGCGGCTGGGTGGATGTCGAGAGCACAGTGGGCCAGGGCACCCGCTTTCATATCTACCTTCCCCAGGTTGACTCGTGTGAGAGTGCCGTTCCATCGGGTGCCGATTCTCCCCTCGTCGGAGGAAGCGAAACAATCCTGGTGGTGGAGGACGAACCCGTCGTGTTGAAACTCGGTCAGGAGATCCTCAGGAAGCTCGGTTATCGCGTGCTCGTGGCGCGGGACGGCGAGGAAGCGGTGCGAGTCTTCCGCCAGCATCACCGAGAGATTGATCTGGTCCTGCTCGATGTCGTCATGCCGCAGATGAGCGGACAGCGGGCCTTCTACGAACTGCGTAACATCAATCCCCGGGTGAGAATCGTGTTGGTGACGGGTTACAGCCCCGAAGACGTGGCCGAGGAGCTGATTCGACAGGGAGCCCTGGGCCTCGTGCAAAAACCTTACGATATGGCGACGCTGGCCGGTGTGGTGCGCCAGTGCCTGGATCGGTCGGCGTGACGCAAAGGTGGTCATCGAGCAGAGGAGAAGTAACCGATGAAGGTTCGAAGAAAAGTCTCAGAGGGCCCGCCCGGTCGCGTTGATAAATCTCGCGCCCGAAGGAAAGCATCCCTGGTGGTGAGCCCCCCATCCACTGCTCTCAACGGGTTCGCCGGACCGGCGCGATGTCTCTCCATCGTCAACGAAATCGCTCTGGCTGTTGGTGAAGCGTCCGATCTGCATGAGGTTTTCGATCTCGCACTGATCAGGGTCCTGGACCTGACCGGGATCGAGAGTGGAACGGTCTGGATGATTGACCCGTCACGTCAGGAACTGATCACCTGCGCACATCGGGGTATCCCCCAGGAAGTTCTGGATGCGGTCAAGGGGTTGAAAGTCGGTGAGGGTCTCGCCGGGCAGGTGGCGCTGACCGGCGAGCCGCTCATCGTCACCGATCTGGAAAAGGATCCCCGCCTCACGCGTCGTGCCGTCGTCCAGGCGGGCTATCGGTTCCTCGCCAGTTTCCCCTGGAAAGTACGCAGCCGTGTCCTCGGCGGGATGAATCTCATCAGCCGATTCCCCCATACCATGAGCGATGAGCAGATTCAGATGCTTCTCTCCATTAGCGAGATCATCGGAGTCACCGTCGAGAACGCGCGTCTCTATCGGGACCTGGCTCAGTCCGAGGCGAAGTATCGAAGCATTTTCGAGAATGCCGTCGAAGGGATCTTCCAGAGCACCCCGGACGGTCGGTTGATCGCAGTCAATCCGGCAGCGGCCCGCATCTTTGGCTACGACAGCCCGGAAGAGCTGATGGCAGCTATCACCAATATCGCTCAACAGATGTACGTCAACCCCGAGCACCGGACCCTTTTTGCGCGGCTTTTGAAAGAGCACGGCATCGTCCGAGATTTTCAGACGGAAGAGTATCGCAAGGACGGCAAGAAAATCTGGGTTTCTCTTTCCGCTCGCGCCGTCCGCGATGAGACGGGCCGAATCCTCTATTACGAAGGATTCGTCGAAGACATCACCGAGCGAAAGCGAGCGGAGGCGGACTTGCGGCAAACCGAACAACGGTACCGCGCGTTGTTCGAGGAAGCTCCGGTGATGTACGTCATCACGCGCGATCAAGAGGGAACCCCGGTGATCACTGACTGCAATCAGCTCTTTCTTCAGACACTGGGATATTCGCGGGAGGAAGTCATCGAGCGACCGCTGACGGATTTCTACACCCCGGAATCTCAGGCGAGACTCCGCCAGGGGGGCTACGAACGGGCGCTCCGGGGTGAGTTCATTGCAGAAGAGCGCGATCTCATCGCGCGGGACGGGCGGATCATTCAAACGTTGCTGCGAGCGGTTCCGGAAAGGGACGCTGAGGGGCGCGTGTCAGGTACTCGCGCCATGTATGTGGACATCACCGAGCGAAAGGCGATGGAGGCTGCTCTGCGGGTAACGACCGACCAGCTCACTGCCGTTACCCGGGCCATGGCCGTCTTTCTGGAGAGTGGGGATTGGAATGAGGCGAGCGACATCCTTCTCGATGCGGCGCTCCGGCTGACACAGAGCGAAGATGGTTTTGTGGCGGCTGTCGCCGAAGGTCCGAATCTGCACCTGCTCGCCTGTAAGGTCGCCCCTGAGGGGCACGATCCGCTGAGCCTTGCCTCCCTTGAAGAAAGCCGCCGGGGCTATGACGAGCGAGGCTTCGTGGAAAAGTGCGCCCTCAGAAATCTTCTCGATTATATCATCGCCACGGGTCAGCCGGTTCTGACAAATAACCCAACCGCCGATCGGCGCTTTCGCGGTGTGCCGAAGGGCCATCCCCGGCTGAATTCTTTTCTGGGCATACCGATCCTTCAGGGTCAGGAGGTCGTGGGGATAATTGGGGTGGCAAATCGTCCCGGGGGCTACACCGAGGGACACCAAGAGGTCTTGGACGTTCTCATTCGCTCTACGGCTGTTCTTTTTGATGGATACCGGCGACGACAGCGACAGGTTGCTCTGGAGGCCGAGCGAGAGCAGGCCCTTGAAGCCCTGCGCCGATCGCAGCACCAATACCAGACTCTGGTCGAATCCATGAGCGAGGTCCTTCTGCAACTGGATCTCGATGGACGGGTGACGTACGTCAACTCGGCCGTCACACCTTTGACCGGTTACCGACCCGAGGAGCTGGTGGGGAAAAGAATCTATGACATCGTTCACCCGGAAGATGTCGAGAAGGTGCGTCGTCTTTTCTCTGAACGGCTTCAAGGGGCGACACACTCCGTTGATACGCGCGTCGTCACCAGGACGGGAGAGGTGCGTTATGTCCGATCCTCCGGTCGCCCCATCTTCGAAGGTGATCGCCCCGTCGGTGTCACCTCTCTTGTGCGTGACATCACCGAGCAATATCGGGCTGACCGTCAACTCACCCGCATCTACGAGGTCGTCACCCGCTATCACGGAGAGGAGCTTTTCGACCGGGCAGTAGCCACGATTGCGGAACTGCTCCGAATGCCTTTTGTCGTCGCCGGAGAAGTGATGGAAGATGGTCGGTCGGCCATCGCCCGTGTCTTTTACCGGCGAGGAGCCGTTGAGCATGGCCGGCAGTACTCACTGCCGGGCATGGCCGTGGAACGTGTGGTTCGTGAGGGGCGCCTCGTGGTTTACTCAAACCGGGCTTGGGAGGCCTTCCCTGATGATCCGGATTTGACGAGCAATCGCAGCGAATGCTATATCGGCGCCCCCATCATGGATGCGACGGGTCAAGTCATCGGTGCTCTCTGTGCCTTTTCCGACCACCCCAAAGAATTCAGCCGAACAGAGATTCGCATCATCCGGATCGTCGCTGAGCGGCTCGGCGCCGAGATCCTGCGGAAGCGGAGCGAGGAAACCCAGCGGAAACTTCAACAGCAACTCCTGCACGCTCAGAAAATGGAATCGGTGGGCACACTGGCCGGCGGGATTGCCCATGACTTCAACAATCTGCTCACCGGAATTATGGGATTCACCGAGGTCGCCCTCCGCAAACTCGGACCGACGCATCCGATTGCGGAGTATCACCAGCGAGTTCTGGCATTGTGTGAACGCGCCCGCGATCTGATCAAACAACTGCTTCTGTTCAGTCGCCCCACGACCGGTGAGAAGAAGCGATGTTGCGTGCGACACTTCTTGGAAGAGATAGAACCGTTGCTCCGACGGATCATCCCTGAGAACATCGAGATCAAAATGGTGTTGCCGCCGCCCGATCTGATCATCGAAGCAGACCCCTCACAGCTTCAACAGGTCATCGTCAATCTCGCCGTCAACGCCCGCGACGCGATGGGCGAGGGAGGACGCCTCGACATCACCGCCGAGAGCGTTCGGACAGAAGTGCTGACGCCTCCAATACCCGTTGCCTCAGGAACCCAGCGCTTCGTCCGCCTGACCGTCAGCGATACTGGCGAGGGTATCCCGCCGGAGATTCTCCCCCACATCTTCGAGCCCTTCTTCACCACCAAAGAGGTGGGCAAAGGGACCGGACTGGGGCTGTCGGTCGTCTACGGGATCATCAAAGCGCACGGCGGCTGGGTGGATGTCGAGAGCACAGTG
>DATLZR010000119.1 GCA_035573895.1 Blastocatellia bacterium
GCGACTGCCCCGCGCGGCCATCCACGTCATTCCAAACGGCATTGAACTCGAGCGGTTTGACCAGCCTCAATTCTCGACCTGTCGAACAGAACTCCGTCGCTCTCTCGGATTCGACCCGCAAGATCAGTTGGTGTTAGTGCCGGCAGTATTGCGCGAAGGGAAGGGGCATGAGCGACTCATCCAAGCCGCACCGGCACTGCGGGCACGGGTGCCGGCTGTGCGTATCCTCTTTGCCGGCGGTGGCCCGCGCGAGAGGGCGCTTCGCCTGCAAGCCCAGTCCGCTGACGGCGCCATCATCTTCCTGGGGCCACGTCAGGACATCCCGGAGCTGTTAGCCGCCTGCGATCTGGTGGTGCTTGTTTCAGATGCTGAGGCCCTGCCCACTGCCTTGATAGAAGCGGCCGCTGCTGGCCGCCCGGTGGTGGCCACGCGTGTCGGCGGTGCCGCAGAAGTGGTGGAGCACGGCCGTACCGGCTGGTTGGTACCGCCCGATGATCCGGTTGCACTGGTGGAGGCCATGGCTAATCTCCTGAATGATCGTCGGCGCGCTCGAGCCTTCGGCGCGACAGCACGCCAACTGGCCTACGAGCGGTTTTCCATTGACCTTCAGCTCGAGCGTACCTTGGCGCTTTGGTCAGAAGTGGTCAGAGGAGCACAACGATGAAGATTATCTGGAGCATCCCGGTTCGTGGCGAACGTCTGACGTCCGCTCGCGGCGATCTTGTGCGGGCGCGGCGGTTGATCGAGGCGCTGCGAGAGGACGGACATGATGTGCGTGTGGTCGAGGACGCAGCCGCAGGCTATTCGGATTTCATCATTTCGGCCTACCGCCGGGTGGTACGACGCGCCCTGCCCCGAAAGCTCGCTCTCCTGCTCAGGGATGTCGGTCGCTGGCTGCATGCACGCCAACACGGTCGCCGCGTCGCCGCTGCCGCGCTCAGGGAGAGGGCCGACGTCATCATTGAGACCCAGGTACACCTGGCTGGCTCAGGTGCCTTAGCGACGAAGCTGAGCGGCATCCCGCTCATCCTCGATGACTGCTCGCCGAGCAGCGAAGAGATAATCTTAGGCGCGGGCTGGCCGGGTCTCGTGCGCCGCGTGTTGAGGCAGCAGATTCGAGCGGCCTCGGTCATCGTGGCTGTGTCTGCTGCCGCGCGGGAGCGATTGATGGAAGAAGGTGCACCTGCCCATAAGGTGTTCATCATACCGAATGGTGTTGACCTGACCGCCTACGGGCAGGGGTCTCGTGAAGCCATGCGACAACGACTCGGCTTGGCCGACCGGATCGTACTTGGCTTTGTCGGATCTTTCCAACCCTGGCATCGAGTAGAACTTCTGGTCGAAGCCTTGGCCCTTCTACGAAACTATTGTCGCCTTCAGGTGGTTCTTGTGGGAGATGGCCCCTGCCGGGATTCGGTCTTAGCCGCCAGCCGCCGCTTGAACGTTAGCGATCGCGTTACGGCCGTAGGTGCAGTCTCGCCGTCCGAAGTTCCCGAATTCCTCTCCGCATTCGACGTAGGCGTCCTCCCGGGCAGTAATGACTATGGGCATCCCATGAAGCTGCTGGAGTACGCGGCAGCAGGGTTGCCATCGGTCGCTCCGGACCTGCCTTCGATACGCTCGGTGATTGAGCACGGCGTGACGGGGCTGCTCTTTTCGGCAGGCCAGGTGAACTCGTTGGCTGCTACTCTGGCCCAATTGGTCACAGACGAACAATTGCGCCACCGTCTCGGTGCCTGCGCTCGCCGCCAGATCGCTCTGGGTGCTTCATGGAGGGATCGTGCCTGTTCCTTGGTGTCCGCGTTCAAGATGCCGATCCTTGCCTCCGATTGCGAGGGGGAGCCGATCGGAGTCCAGACCACCAGTCTCACAGAGAGGGGGAGGCAATGATATACGAGCTTATCTTTTTCTCGTCCCTGGCGATCTGTTTCTACGTCTACATCGGGTATCCACTGCTGGTGGCAGCCATAGCAGCGATTCACCCGCGCGACGTCCGCCGGAAAGCCATCACCCCTTCCCTCAGCGTGATCATTGCCGCCCACAACGAGGAAAAGGTCATCGGCGCAAAGTTAGAGAATACCTTGAGCATGGACTATCCCAGCGATCGGCTGGAGATCATTGTTGTGTCCGATGGCTCGACCGACAGGACTGAGTCCATCGTCTGCCAGTATGAGAAGCAGGGCGTGCACCTGCTCTCTCTTGCCCGTTGTGGGAAGGTGCAGGCACTCAACCAGGGTGTCGCTGTGGCCACAGGTGAAATCCTTGTGTTTACCGACGCCAATGCCCTCCTGGACAGTTCGGCCCTGCGTCGGTTGGTCGCCAATTTTGCTGATCCCGAAGTGGGAGGCGTTTGTGGCAACCAACGGTATCGGCAGATCCCTACGGGCGATTGCATCAGTCAAGGGGAGAGCCTCTACTGGGCCTATGACAAATTCATCAAGCGAATGGAGAGCCGGGTCGGCAGCATCGTTGGAGCCGATGGCTCGCTTTACGCCATCAGAAGAGATCTCTTTGTGCCCATTGAGAATCCGGCACAAGCCGATGATTTCGCAATCTCCATGCGGGTGGTCACCCAGGGATATCGCCTCGTGTTTGAGCCGACAGCCGTGTCGTATGAGGAAGCGCCGACATCGAGCACGCGAGAATTTTGGCGTAAGGTACGGGTGACCAATCATAGCCTGCGAAGCCTCTTGGACAGGAAGGAGGCGTTCAATCCGTGGCGGACGGGTTTTTACGCTCTAGAGCTGCTGTCTCACAAGGTGCTGCGCTATCTGGTGCCGCTGTTGCTGGTGCTAGTTCTGATCACCAATGCGCTCCTTATACCGGCCTCACGCGTTTTTCAACTCCTGTTCCTCGGTCAGGTGCTCTTTTACGGTGGCGCGCTCGTGGGCTACTGGTTGCGCCACCGATCATGGGGCCGATGGAGACTCTTTTACATCCCGTTCTACTTTTGCTTAGCCAATACAGCGGCTTTCTTGGGTCTACTGTCATTGTTGAGAGGAGAGCGAATCACCCTCTGGCAACCGCACAGAGACCCCTGCCTTGCTGCCAGAAAAGGTGTACCATGAAGCGTCACCAGTCTCTGATCATTGCTCTGTATCTCATACTGCTTGGATGGAGCACGGCCACTCCAGGGAAGCAGGGCCAGGCGGCCTCTCCGCCAACAGGTCAAACTAACGCTCCCTCCGGAGAACGCTCGGAGACCCAGAAGACTCCTTCTCCCCAAGAGAAGACCGGAGCACAACGAACTCCAAGCCAGGCGCAGGAGCCGGACCTGTCTGTCGAACCGCCGCAAGAGAGGTCGGTCATAATCCCTCAGCCGCTTCCTGCCGGACCGAGCCGATTCCGGGCCGAGGTGGGAGTTTTACCCCGATATAACAGCAATCTCTTCAGTGCCACGGCTGGAGCGCCACGGCAAACGGCCTTGATCACCACGCTAGCAGTTAAGGTGGAGGCCGACCTCGTTCGAGGCGAGGGGTCTACTATGACAGCCCGATTCGCAGGTCACCGCAATGTGTACCAGGGAATTGAAGGGGCAGATTCATCGGACTTCGACATTTCGCTGGAGTACGGATTCGGGCGCAACCGGTTAGCGCTCACCTATTTCATGACACCTCGGCGGCTGGTATATGTCGTTGGTGACGAACGCGTTGTGAACCGCCTGGATGGAGTGGATCTTCGATTTTCTCGGCGGATAACGCGTCGCACACGGTCCAGAGTCGGTTATGAGTTCACCCGCGAGCGCTTTCCCATCCTCGGCGAGCGCAATTCGGACAGACACAGACTTAGTGGCGACATTCGCTATCGAATTCATGATCTGCTGGCCCCGGGGATTGGCTTCGAGTGGGGGCGCGTCACCGCCAACTCGACCAATTACAATCGTGACGAAGCAGCCCTACTGCTTTTGTTAGACAGCCGCTTCAAAAATGCCATCTGGGCCAGTATGCGATATCGTTACGGCCAGCGGCATTACACCACTACCAATTCGACTGCCGGGAACTTCGGCCGCCGGGATCGGCGCCATGAGATTCGCTGGCAGGCCAGTGTTAGAACCACCCGCCACTGGGGATTCCTCTTATACGGTTCCTACACAACTAACGCTTCGACCCGTGAGCGTCGCTCTTTCACCGGCTACGAAGTTGGTGTTGGCATGGTGTTTCGATTCCCTTAAGCGCGAATAAGCGCCTGACATTGCTCCGGTAGTCTCCTGGTTGGTACTGCTTGGTCAAGATTTATCTTCGCGGATAGTCGCCCTATTGAGATCGCCACCGCAAACGGCGGTACATCCTTTTTTATGGACGATGACAGCCATGGCATCCTGCCACATCCCCACCCACACGAGTCAGGGATGGACACAACCGCGCGCGCCTTCCCGCGTCCCACGCGAGGTAGGAGGAGCACCTCACGGCTACATCGCTCGGATGTGAATTCCCTTTCACTCTCCAGCAGGCCGTACAATCTTCATCTCGACCCTCGTTGCCTGACGAGAGAGCAAAAAGAGGACCCGTACTCGTGACGCTCAAGATCAAAGCCGACGCGCCCACGGAAAACCCGGAAGAGCTCGTCACGCTGGCGCAGAAGGTGTCCACGCTCACTGTGAACCGGGCGTTGCGCGAGAGAGAATCAGAGTCGAGCGCTCTACCAGATGCTGGTGCAGCCTGTGGAAAAGGTGCTCTCATCGAGCCGACGGCTCATCATCGTGCCCGACCGAGTGCTCGCCTATCTGCCTTTTAAGCCGCTTCTCAGGGATCGCGCTTCAACACCGAATCCGCAATCGGCAACCCACACTCCTCACTACCTGATCGAACAATGCACGATCAGCTACGTGCCGGCAGCCCTGGCGCTGCGGGCCATCCGGCAACGTCCGATGCACGGCGACCAGGCGGCGAAGCAATTGCTGGCCTTCGGCGATCCGATCTACGCCCGGCGAAGTCGGCATCGGACGAAACCTGCCACCGCGCAAGACACGACAACACGGGCGCTCGCCTTTTACACCGAACGGGGATTCAATTTCACCCGACTGCCGTACACCCGCGCCGAGGTCACAGGAATTGGCCAACTCCATCCGGCACACGAACAGCAGATCTATCTGGGTCACCAGGCGCAAGAAGAAACCCTCAAACGGGAAAAGCTCGAGCAGTATCGCTATGTCCATTTTGCTACGCACGGCATCATCAACGAAGAGAAGCCGGCCCGCTCCGGATTTGCGCTGTCGCCCGGAGATCACTCGTCGGAAGATGGCGTGCTCCAGTTGAGCGAGATCATGCGGCTGAAGCTCAACGCCGATGTGGTCACGCTCTCGGCCTGCAGCACGGGGTTGGGTAAACTGCTGGCGGGAGAAGGTATCATCGGGTTGACGCGCGCCTTCTTCTACGCGGGAGCCCGCAGCCTGGTGGTGAATTTCTGGAACGTCAACGACGCCGCTACCGCTGAGCTGATGAAGGCGTTTTATCAAAACCTCAACCGGGAATGGCCCAAAGATGAGGCGGTGTGACAGGCGAAGCTGAAACTACTGACGGGGCAGCACCGCATCTGGCGACATCCCTACTTCTGGGCTCCGTTTGTGCTGGTCGGCGAGGGACGGTGGCGCGAATGAGCGATCGGTACGAAGAAACTCCACTCGGTTTGACGTTGAGAGACCTGGCCTGCTGCCTTCCTTCTACCAGAGGCCAACAGTTTCCCACCCGGAGCGAATGTCTCTAGAACTCGTTTTGAAAACCGCCTCTGGACTTTGCTAAACGAGAGGCTTGGCCTGCAGGGGCACTGGACCGGGGAGTAGTGGCAAAAGAGTCGCGTCCCATCTCCCGCGCCCGAGTTCCTTGCCGGAAGAGGCCGTCCCAGAGTGAATTGACTGCAAGCGCCTTTAAGGCACCCTCTGGATTCTCTCGATCGGCGCACCCTTCGCCTGGTTTTTTCAGTCTCGCCGGGAGCCGCTGGCCATGTCGGCTTGTAAGACCGTCGGGATTTCTGGCAGAATATTGACGTATGAAACGAGCGATTGTGGCCAGTGTCCTTTTCCTTTTGGCCGACGCGATCCTTAGTGTCGGTCAGACGTCAGAGCCCTCCTTCTTTCCTCTCGATCAGGTCAGGCCGGGACTTCGCGGGATCGGAAAAACGGTTTTTGAGGGGCGGAAGATCGAAGAGTTCGAGGTTGAGATCCTCGGTGTCCTGCCGGGCAAGCCTGGTCCCAAGCAGAGTATCATCATTGCTCGACTGAGTGGGCCGCAGATCGAACGAACCGGTGTGTTTGCAGGAATGAGCGGGAGCCCGATCTATCTCGAGGGAAAGCTCCTGGGGGCGATTGCCTATGCCTTTCCCTTCTCACGGGAACCGATTGCCGGAATCACCCCCATCCAGGATATGCTCGGGGTGCTTCGAGAGAAATCGGCTGTCGTATCACCTGCCGACACGCCGTCGCGATCCGAGATCAGGCGGGTGAGTGTTCTTCGCTCCGACAGTTTTGGCACCAGTCTAGCTTCACTTCTTGACCTGAAGACCGAGGCCATTTCGCTCGACGGGGGACCGATCGGCCTATTGTCCCCGACCTCCGTTGGTGGATACAGCTTACTGCCGATTGCGACTCCTCTGGCGGCATCGGGGATTCCGCTCGAGGCCCTGGAGAAATTTCTTCCCGACCTGCGGCAGGTTGGACTCCTGCCGGTGAGCGGTCTGACAGCAGGAGCGAGGATCACGCCGCTCACTCCCGCAACCGAGCGCACGCTGGAACCGGGATCCGCCGTGAGCATCCAGCTTGTGCGAGGAGATTTCACGCTGGAGGCGATCGGCACCGTCACCTGCCGACTCGGCGACAAGGTATACGCCTTCGGACACCGATTGTTCAATCTCGGTGCCATCGAGATGCCGATGTCTTCGGCCAGTACTATCACCATCGTCCCCAGCACAATGAATTCGTTTAAGCTGGGCGTGACGGAAGACCTCGTCGGCGTGCTCAAGCAGGACCGGTCGGTGGGTGTGCTGGGCACACTCGGCGTGGCTCCCCAGATGATTCCCGTCACCATCACGCAGCGTACGAGTCGGGGAACGACCGAAACCTATCGGTTCGAGATGGTCCACAACAACGTCCTCACGCCAGTTTTGACCAATCTCACCGTCTTCAGTGCCATCACCAACAGCGAGCGAAGTTTCGGTGATGCGACGCTCCGGCTGCGCGGTCGCATTCAGGTGACCGGCGAGGAGGATGTGATCCTCGATCATCGGTTTTCGGCCCTGAATGAGGCTCCGGTTCAGGCCTCGCTCGCCGTGGCGTTGCCCGTGAGTTACCTGCTGGGGAGCGGATTTGAGAACGTCACGATCAAAGGGATCGAGCTGGAGATCGAAGCGATGGAGACGCGACGCGTCGGCGTTGTGGATCGCGTCTGGGTCAACCGCACGGACGTGCGTCGCGGAGAATCGGTGGAAGTTCAGGTCTACGCCCGCACCGGAGATGGCCGGGAGATCGTCGAGCGCGTGCCCGTCGAAATTCCCGAGGATGCCCCGCTGGGAAAACTTTCGGTTGTTGTCGGTGACGGCTCGTCCATTCAAGCCTATGATGGGCGGGCTCCGTTGCTCGCCCTCGGATCGGTTCAAAATCTCGGCCAGCTCATCCGGGCGCTCAACCGCTTGCGCAAAAGCGACCGGCTCTATCTCAAGATCGTTCGGGCCACGACCGGAGCCGTCGTCAACAACGAAGAGCTGCCACTGCTGCCTCCGTCAGTGCTGGCCACGATGGGATCGGATCGCACGGCGGGTGGCTATCAACCGGTTCAGTACGCCACGCTCAAAGAGATCGAAATCCCCGCGGGCGATTATATCCTGGCCGGACAGCGACAGGTCACCATCACAGTGGTCAGGTAACGGTGACTCCTTCCCCCCATAACGAAACGATTCTTGATGCGGGAAATCGCCTCCCGCCTTATTCTCTCGTTCGGGTGAGGAGAAAGCAAAATGACGAACATCTTTTTCTCGGCATTAACCCGGAGAGTTTCAGGCAATGACATTGGTCAATCGCAGCGGAGGGGATCGCGTCGAGGGCGACGCCCTCGGATTCTGGTAACTCTCCTGGCGGTGACAGCGTGGGTGTTCCTTTTGTCGGCTCCTCCGATCAGGGCAGGTGGGACCCAGTACTGGGAGCTTCAGACTCAATCGAGCCTTCTTCGAGGAGAAGCCCAGGGCGTGTCCATCACTCGGGAAGGGCGTTTGGTGCTCGCTCCCCGGGTCGAACAAATTTTTGATACCGGGCAGGCCTTCGTCTGGTCCGTGACGAGCGATCACAAAGGGACGCTCTATGTAGGAACGGGACATGACGGCAAACTCTTTCAGGTTGATCGTAGGGGAACGGGAAGACTTTTCTTCGACAGCGAGGAGCTGGACGTCACGGCTCTGGCCGTTGATTCGGAGGGAAATGTCTATGCCGGGACATCGCCCAACGGCAAAGTCTATCGGCTCACCCCACAGGGGCGGCAAACGATTTTCTTCGACCCCGAGGATACCTACATCTGGTCGCTCGTCTACTTTCGGGATCAGCTTTACGTTGGTACGGGCGTAAAGGGGAGAGTCTACAAAGTAATGAAAGACGGAAAAGCAGAACTTCTGGCCGATACACGCGAGACCAACATCATGCGGATGACGGTTGATGTTCAGGGAGACCTCATCGTGGGGACGGATCCCTCGGGTCTGATCCTGCGGATCACGCCGACGGGAAAGCAGTTCGCCCTCTATGATTCACCTCTCCGGGAGATCCACGATGTGATTCTGAGTCCCGACGGCTCCATCTATGCGGTGGCATTGAGCGATCGTGGGTCACCCTCGACAGGTTCGACTTCGACTCCGGCGCCATCGTCCGCCCAATCTTCCACCGTCGTGAGCAGCACAGGGAGCGTCACAGTCACGATTACAAGCACCGATCTCACACCACCGCTCTCATCCGCCGACACGGAGGCGCAAGGATTCAGCAGTGCCGTTTACCGGCTCGATCCTTCGGGCTCGGTCGAGACGCTCTGGACGACGAACACATTCAGCGCCTTCAGTCTCCTGCGCCGCAGTGAGGGTGACCTCCTCGTCGGGAGCAATGACAAGGGCCGCCTCTACCGACTCGATGCGGCGGGCTCGGCAACCGTGCTGACGCAGTTTCCCGAAGGACAAATCTCCCGCCTACTCCGCGATGGTGCCACGCTCTATGCCATCACCAGCAATCTCGGGAAGGTCTTCCGCCTTGGTCCCGATCTTGCCCCGAGCGGCACCTATGAATCAATGGTTTTTGACGCGCGCTTTCCCGCCCAGTGGGGAACGATTTCCTGGCGGGCGCAGGCGGGTCTGGTTGAGGTCCAGACCCGAAGCGGCAACACCGAGACACCGGATGCCAGTTGGAGTGAATGGTCAGCTTCTTATCGGAGCGGCGAAATTATCAAAAGCCCAACGGCCCGATTCATCCAGGTTCGCGTGAGCCTGAAGCCCTCGCCGACAAGTGAGGGGACAGCCTGGATTGAAGGACTTCGTCTGGCCTATCTGCCGCAAAACGTCAAACCGACGATCTCCTCGCTGGAGGTCCTGCCTCCGGGAGTGGCTCTTCAGGAAGTCCCCCAACAACCGCTTGATCCCGGTATCCTCAGTTCGGGACTTGATCCCGCTCTCTTCGGGTTAGGCGGTCCCGTGCCGCCCCGAAAAGTTTATCAACGTGGCGCGCGCTCGCTGCAATGGACGGCCACCGATCCCAATGGAGATCAACTCATCTACAGCATTTCCTATCGCTCAGTGTCGGACACGGAGTGGAAAGTTCTCGCTGCCGATCTGAAGGAGGCCTATTATACCATTGATGCCGATGCGCTTCCCGACGGGCTTTATGTCTTCAAAGTGAGCGCGAGCGACTCTCCGTCCAATCCGCCTGACCGTGCGCGCACCGATGAGAAAACGACCAATGTCATTTTGATTGACAACACGTCTCCCCTCGTTCGCTCCTCCTCGCCTCGCGTGAGCGGTTCGCAGGTGGAGATTGAGTTCACGGCAGAAGATGCCACGAGCAATATCTCACGGGCCGAGCTGAGCGTTGATGGCGGACGCTGGCAACTCGTCTTCCCTACCGATGGGATGACGGACTCTCCCACCGAACGGTTCACCGTCACCGCCACATTCGCTCGAAGCGGTGAGCATACGCTCACACTCCGCGTTTCCGATTCAAACATGAACGTTGGCTGGAGCAAAGTCACCGTGCGAATACCATAGCCTTGGGCATCTCTTCGGGTTGGGACAGGAGCGTTCCGAGCGGGCTGGATGTTCAGGTCAACGAGCCCGAGGCGCGCGCTGCCGGGCGATTTTTGGAAGAGTTGCTCAAGGGGCTCTGACTTCCGCCAGGAAATGCAGGAAAAATTGCACCACCGAAAAGGGCCCACCGATGATGGAATTGTGGAAATCTTTCATCCGGAGAGAGATTCCCCCACGGTTCCGCGTGTTTCGCGGGTTCTTTTGGGAGGAGAAAGCCAAAGGTTACCACCAGAGGTTTAGGGAACTTCGGTCCCGTTCCTTCGTTATACACTGATGAATCGTAAGCAAGAATCGGTCGGGAAGTTGCCCTTGTCAGGCCGGAGGGAGATTCCTCGTCGCGGGCGAGGTCGTGCCCGCAGACGTGTCAATCGCCAGGCAGGTTTATCGTGCCGTTGACAAAGATTCTACTGAGGCGCAATCTGGACGGGCATCCTCGCGCCTCCCTTCTACATCAGATGGTCGGAACCAGGAGAAAGCACATGGAACGAATATACAGGAGTATCATATTCGGGATGATGCCTATGGCGGCACCAGTAACAGCCAAGCGTACGGGGCTTCAAATTTCTCAGCAACATCAGGACCGCCAGATGCTTCTGGTGGCTGAAGGAAAGCTGACGGTCACGACGATCTCTCAGATGGAGCAGGCTGTGAGTTCTGCCCTTCGATCAGGGGCCTCGTCAGTGGTCCTTGATCTCTCGGGCATCTGTGATGCAGATGCCTCGGGCATTGGCCTCCTCGTCAAAATGTATGATCAGGCGTTCCACCGGGGTGTGGATCTACGGTTCGTCGTTCCCCCGGGACGCCTCGCGGAGCTTATCGAGCTAGCCCGTTTAGGACACATTCTCCCTCTTTTCCCAGACCAACGGTCGGCACTGACGCAAAGCCCACCGGTTTAGAAAGTCTCCGGTGGCATCCCGGCTGGCGAGCGCCGGTTCGTGCGGGTCGTGCTCGCTCGCCGAACAACTTCCCCGAAAAAATCACCCGCCCCGCCTGCGGCTTTCTCCGGTTACTGAGAGGGGATGTCTTGAACAGCCGTTCTCAGCCCCTTCGAAACCAGCCATCGCCCTGCTGGCGCAGGGCATCCAGTGTTGCCTGTAGCTCGCGATGCTTGTTCTCGATCTCTTTTTCGTCGGCATCGGGAGCGACCGTGATCGGCTGACCAAGTAAAACGACGGCGCGAGTGAAGGGATAGGGGATCTGGAAACGATCCCAACTGCGCGCTTCCCAATATTTCTCCGCAGAGATGTGAAAGGGGAGAATGGCCTGGCCGGTGAGCTTGGCCAGCAGGACCGCTCCCTTTTTCGCCACGTAGACGGGCCCTCGGGGACCATCGAGGGTGAAAGCCGTATCCATGCCGTAGTGCAGGCACGCGATCATCTGTTCCAGCGCACGACCGCCTCCCCGGGTGGAAGATCCTCGCGCAGCACCATAACCGAATCGTTGAATGAAACGGGCGATGTACTCGCCGTCAAAGCTGCGACTCGTCATCACGACAATGCCGCGACGACGCCAGAACCACGTGGCGAGGAAGACGCGATTATGCCAGAAGGCGAAAATGATGCGTTTGCCCGAGCGGAGAATTTCGTCGTAATAATGACCGTTGACGACTGTCCACCGCACGCTCCAGCCCACCGCCGCAATCCACCAGTAGGCCACCAGACCAATCGTCCTGATGATCCACCGATCCTTCCACGAATACCGGGAGAGGTCGGCGAAGTCATAGACAGCCTTTCTTAACTCCGTTTCACTCCAGCGGATGGTGAGACGGCGACTCTCCACGGATTCCACGGTGGGTTCGATGACGGGACGAAGCCGCTCTCCGCTCATCTTCATCCGCCGGTGTCATTCCTTCGTCGCTTCGAGATGTTTGATGAGCGCCGGAACAATCTCAAAGAGATCGCCCACGATGCCGTAATCGGCGATGTCGAAGATAGGAGCGTCACGATCCTTGTTGATGGCGACGATCGTGCGTGACCCCTTCATCCCCACAACATGCTGGATGGCACCGGAGATGCCCACGGCGAGATAGAGCTTGGGCGACACAGTCTGGCCGGAGCTTCCGATCTGCCGCTCCATCGGCAACCAGCCGCTATCGCAGATGGGGCGCGAGGCTCCGATTTCCGCTCCCAATACCTCGGCCAATTTCTCAACGAGACCCATATTTTCCTGGCTCTTGATGCCGCGTCCGACGGCAACAATGCGCTCGGCTTGACTGAGATCAACGGCCTGCTTGGCTTCGCGGAAGAGTTCCATCGGGCGCGTGCGGATCTCCGTCGTGCTCAGATCAACCGTCAACGGGCGAACTGGCGTTGCTCCGCCCACGGCCTCATCACCGCGAAACGCTCCCGCCTGGAAGCTGACAAAATAAGGGGGCTCGCCGACGAACGTGACATCGGCGTTGATCTTTCCCTGGAAGATCTGACGCACGAAGATCAATCCGTTTTCGTCTTTGCGATAGCCGATGCAATCGCTGATGAAGGGGCGACCGAGGGAGGCGGCCACTTTGGGGGCGAAATCGCGCACCTGATAGGTGTGACTCATGACTACGAGATAAGGACGAAGCTGACCCACAACCTGAGCAAGAGCCGCAGCATACCCATCGGGAGTGTAGACGGCCAGTTTCTCGTCCTCGACAAGGTAAACCGCCGCGAGTTGTTTGCCCGCCACCTCAGCCCCGAGATCATTGATTCCCTGGCCAAGGAGCACGGCTGAGACGTCCCCGCCGAGATCGGCGGCCAGCTTCTGGCCCGCCGTAATGGCTTCCCAGGTCGTGCGGTTCAATTTCCCCTCACGATGCTCCCCAATGACGAGGACATGAGTACTCATCAGAAGCTCCCTCCTTCACAGGACCTTAGCTTCGTATTTCAATTTTTCCACCAGTCGGGCCGCGATCTCTTCGGGTTTCCCCTCGATGAATTCCGTCTGCTTTGTTTTGGTGGGGAAGTAGACCCTCAGCAATCGCTGCTTGTTCTGAAGATCATCGGGAGTGAGGCCGAGATCGGCAGCCGAGAGCTTCTTGACCTCTTTCTTCTTGGCCCCCATGATTCCTTTCAACGTCGCGTAGCGAGGCTGATTGATTCCCGATTGAATGGTCAGCAGCGCCGGGAGGGGAAGCTCGATCCACTGGAACCAACCACCTTCCAGTTCGCGTTTGACCTTGATCCGACCATCGAGGACATCAATGTGCATGACGATGGTCGTATGCGGAAGTCCGAGGCGCTCGGCCAATATCACTCCCGTTTGCCCGTATCCGGCATCGTCCGATTGCAATCCGGTGAGAACGAGATCGGGTTTTTCCGGAGCGATTGCCGTCGCCAGGACCCTCGCGGTGTTCAATGCATCCAGGCCCTCAAAGGCTGGATCGAGAAGGTGAATCGCGCGATCGGCTCCCTTGGCCAGTGCTTCCTTGATGGCTTGATCCGCTCGTGCTGGCCCCATCGTGCAGACGACCACCTCGCCGCCGAATCGCTCCTTGAGGCGAAGTGCTTCCTCAAGCGCATAAACATCCGGCTCATTGATCTCCCAGGTGAGATCGGCTTCCTTGATCCAAGTTTGCTCGTCGTTGATCCGAAGCGGCAGGTCCCGCTTCGGAGTTTGCTTCATGCACACGATGATCTTCATCGTCGTCCCTCCTCACTCCGTCACGGAGCTGTCATCGGCAGGAGCCTGCCCGGAGGTCTCGACGGACGCCCCCTCCGATCACTCCTCATATCGTTTGAAGAGCAAAGCGGCATTGGTTCCACCAAAGCCGAAGGAATTCGAGAGCGCGTAGCGCACGGGTGCCCGCCGCGCCTGATTGGGAACATAATCGAGATCGCATTCGGGATCCGGATTCTCGTAATTGATCGTCGGGGGGATGATCTGATGGTAAAGCGTCAGCACCGAGATTCCCGCTTCCAGCCCGCCGGCGGCGCCCAGCAGATGCCCCGTCATAGATTTTGTCGAGCTGACCGCCAGTTTGTAAGCATGTTCGCCGAAGACCTGCTTGATGGCGAACGTCTCCAGTTTGTCGTTGTAATAGGTGGAGGTGCCATGGGCGTTGATATAGTCCACTTCTTCGGGGCGGATGCCGGCATCCCGGAGGGCGGTGCGCATGACGCGCACGGCCCCATCGGCATCCTCGGGAGGTTGGGTGATGTGAAAGGCATCCCCGGTCATGCCATAGCCGACGATCTCCGCGTAGATGCGTGCGCCCCGGCTCAGGGCATGTTCCAGGCGCTCCAAAACGAGAATACCCGCCCCCTCACCCAGGACGAACCCGTCACGATCACGGTCAAACGGACGACTCGCTCGTTGCGGCTCCTCGTTGCGTGTCGAGAGGGCTCGCATCGCCGCGAACCCCGCGACGCCCATCGGCGTGATGGCCGCTTCTGTACCTCCGCAGATCATCACATCGGCATCCCCCCGCTCGATGATGCGGAAGGAATCGCCGATGGCATGGGCTCCCGCCGAGCAGGCCGTACAGGTGGCACTGTTGGGCCCCTTGGCTCCGAAGCGAATGGAGACCTGTCCGGCAGCCAGATTCACAATGGTGGCGGGAATGAAAAAGGGAGAGACGCGGCCCGGCCCTCCCTCGAGATACTTCTGGTGCTCCCGCTCGATGATCGAGAATCCGCCGATGCCCGATGCGATATAGACGCCCACGCGCTCGGCGTTGGAGGGCGTAATCCGCAATCCCGAATCATCCACCGCCTGCTGCGAGGCAGCAATGGCATAGTGGATGAAGGCGTCCATCTTCTTGACCTCTTTCTTCTCGATATACTGGAGGGGATCGAAATTTTTCACCTCGGCGGCGAAGCGCACGGGGAACGCCGAGGCATCAAAGTGAGTGATGTAGTCCACACCACTCCGCCCCTGAATCAAGCCCTGCCACGTCTCCTCGGTCGTGTTCCCAAGGCCGCTCACCAGCCCAATTCCTGTGACGACGACACGTGGTCTCAAGATTCATCGCCTCCTCATCAAGACCGCGGCCTTCCGGGCGCGATGACTCACATGTCGCGCAACCGTTCAGCCCGACCTATTTTTTGTGCTTCTGGATGTATTCGATGGCATCCCGAACACTGGTGATCTTCTCCGCTTCCTCATCGGGGATCTGGATGCCGAATTCCTCCTCGAACCGCATCACCAGTTCGACGGTATCGAGCGAATCGGCTCCGAGATCGTCAACGAATCGAGCATTGGGCGTGACTTCGGATTCATCCACGCCCAGCTCCTCGACGATGATCTGTTTCACTCTCTCTTCAATTGATGTGCTCATCGTTGGCGCCTCCTCGCAAGAACTGGAACGATCATTGTAAGCTGATCGGTATCCCTGATCAACCGGCGGCTTTCATCTCTCCAGTCAGCATGTCACTCCGATTCTTCGTTGCCGCATCCTCACCATCTCCTCCAGGGAGCGAGCCCTCGTCTCGGCCGGACATCACATGTAAAGCCCGCCGTTGATGTTGAGCACATGCCCGGTAATGTAACCCGCCTCGTCGGAGGCGAGGAAAACGACCCCAGCGGCGACATCACGAGCCGTTCCCACGCGCTTCATGGGAATGGCCTCCAGGATTTGCTGGCGGTACTTCTCATCGAGAACCTGCGTCATGGCCGTATCAATATAGCCGGGAGCAATGGCGTTCACCGTGATGTTGC
>DATLZR010000120.1 GCA_035573895.1 Blastocatellia bacterium
CATGGAAGATCTCCGGCAGATTGCCGAGGCAGCCCCCGGGCACTCCATGGAGATCGTCTACATGCGGTACAACCCGACAACCTCTCAGCCTGAAGGCTACCGTACAACACTGAAGTCCGTGCCCCGGAAGGCTCCGAGACCTCGAGATTGCGAGTCTCTGACGTTTCATGTAACACAAGAAGGCGGCTCGTCGGCCTCGTCCTGACAATAGGGGAGAACGATCCTTGTGCGTGAGGACAATCACGGATGTTGGCAGTTCGCCCTCGTGCTGATAATAGGGGAGAACAATCGCTGACCGCGTCGGCAATGTGAACCAATGACCGGTCAAACAGCGAAGTCTAGGGAGTCAGACCATTTAGTCCGTTGTGGGTGAGAGGTCATGAGAGTGAGTGAAAAAATCCTAAATTTCAGATCGCAGATTGACTCTCCCTTACACTTGGCTCGGAGCACCGTTTCCGGGGGAATTGACCCGTCAGGGAAGGGGCGATTCTTCGCGTGCTCCGGTTAGCGCAAGGTGTGCTGCTCGCTGAGACAGTCGAGGGAAGGGTGCCTGGAGATGAGAGGCCCCAAGTGATCTTCAGATAGCGCTCCGGGGGACGCTGCCCCTGAGCCTGGCACGAGTGTGATCACGCATCCCAGGCCGGTTACGTGCAGGGTGCTCTTGCTCGGCGAGGTCCGTATAGTCTTCTCGTCGGGTCTTTTCGTCTTTGTGTAGGAGGAAAAAGCCCGTGACTTATCGCAGGAAGGAAGAGCTGGCGGCCGTTTCACTTTTGGTGCAAGAAAATCTCCGAGTTTCAAGGTCTGTCGAGATCTCAAGATTTCATAGCCATTAATGCCACCATCTTCGAAATGATCACCTGAGCGCGGCTCTCTTGACAGCTGCGACGCCGCTTGGCTAAGTTCGATGCCTGGACCAGCGATGACGGATGAGTATCGAGAGGAATTCGCTCGCTTCAACGAAGCTCTCACGCGCGAGCATTATCTGCATTATTCCGGACAAAAATCCACGCTGGAACTCGAGCCGATTTACGACCGCTTTGGGCATCTGGTGAGCGGCGATGCGATTGATCGTCTCAAGAGCGAGCGCGATCGTGTCCCCGCTTCTTTCGAGACTGCTCGTCGGGGGTGGGATTATCTCCTCACTTTTGCCATCGAACATCGGCTTGAGCTTGACGCGCGTCCGCTCACCGAACAGATCGCGGCGTCCGAAGCTCAGGCCCTGATTCGCTGGGATTCCGAGGAGATCACGTTTTATCAAGCGGCGACGCGATTGGCCACGGAAGCCGATCCCCAGCGACGGCGTGAGCTGGATCGAGAGCGTCGCCAGGTCATCTCCCGCACAAACGAACTGAGAAGGGAGCGACTCGCCCGGCTCTACCGGTCAGCGGAGATGCTGGGCTATCCGAACTACCGCGAGCTGTATCGTCAGCTTCGCCCCTACGATATGGAGGCGGTGCTCACGCAGGCAGAAAAGCTGAGGGAACGCACTCTCGAACGATACGAAGCAGCTCTCCGACGCGCCGTGATCGAAGAGCTGGGGTTGCCTCCGGAGATGGCCGACCGCGCCGATCTGGCATTCTTCCTTCACTATGACCGATTCAACGATTTCTTCCCACGGGATGGTCTGAGAGCTGCCTATCGCGAGACGCTCAACGCCCTCGGCATTGACTGTGACGCCCAGAAGAATATTGAGATTGATGACGTCGAGCGACCGGGCAAGCATCCTCGCGCCTTTTGTGCGCCTATTCGGGTGCCTGAGGAGATCAAACTGGTCGTTCTTCCGGTCGGCGGACAGGACGATTATCAAGCGTTCCTTCACGAGGGAGGGCACGCGCAACATTTTGGCTGGACGGCCGCCTCCCTGCCGCCGGAATTCAAATATGCCGGGGATCAGGGACTGAGCGAAACCTACGCTTTTCTCTTCCACTATCTCGTCTTGGATCGGCGATGGTTGGACGAGGTGCTTCGCTTCGTCCGCAGCGATGACTTCCGTCAGGGGCTCGCGTTGCGCAAGCTTCTTTATCTCCGGCGGTACGCGGCCAAGTTCGAATACGAATGGAACCTTCACGCCGGGGGGAATCCGGACGAAGCGGCCGAGGATTATGCCCGCCGACTGACCGAAGCCACCGGCTTCCGCTATCCTCCTGAGGAATTCCTGAGCGACCTCGACGATGGATTCTACTCGGGCGACTATCTTCGCGCCTGGGCTGCCGAGGTCATTCTCCGAGATTACCTGAAGACGCGCTACGGACATCGGTGGTGGAAGAATCGAAGGGCGGGAGAATTCCTCATAGACCTCTGGCAAACCGGTCAGCGATATACGGTGGATGAACTGGTCGGTCATCTCGGCGTGCGCTCGCTCTCGTTCGAGCCGCTGGTGGATGAGATGCTCGATCTCCTGCGAGGGAAAAATAGATGACCGGGTCGCTTCGAGGACCATCGGTTCAATCATGGGAGACCGGTCCCCTCACCTCGCAAAAGAGCGTGAGGCCCCGTCTTCTTGGGCGCGTGACTGTTCCGCTTGGAGAGCGAAGCTACGACATCCTCATCGGGGACGGAATTCTCAGCGCCTCAGGGACGTTCATCGCCCGGGCTGTGGGAACGGCGATCACCCGGGTGGCCATTCTCTCTCATCCTCGGATTTTTCGATTGCATGGAGCGCCGCTTGTGCGGAGCTTGAGAGCCTCAGGCTGGCCGACATCGCTTCACCTCATCCCGGAAGGAGAGCGGTCGAAGACGCTCGCCACAGTTGAGCGGCTTTCCTCTTCACTGGTGAGAGCGCGACTGGATCGTCACTCGCTCATCTGCGCTCTCGGCGGGGGCGTCATCGGAGACATCGCCGGATTCGTGGCGGCGACGTTTCTCCGGGGCATCGCCTACTGCCAGATTCCCACAACGCTGCTGGCCGCCATTGACAGCGCCATTGGGGGAAAGACCGGAGTCAACCTCCCGGAAGGCAAGAACCTCATCGGGGCATTTTATCAACCGCGCGTGGTGCTGACCGATGTGCGTACGTTGCGAACGCTTCCTCGGCGAGAGCTGATGGCTGGCGTGTGCGAAGCCATCAAGTACGGCGTGATTCGTGACGGCGATCTCTTCCACTTCGTTGACCGGCATCTTCCCTCGTTGCGGGCGGGGGAGCCGGAACCGCTGGCCTATCTCATTCGTCGGTGTTCGGAGATCAAGGCCGAGATCGTCGCATCGGATGAGCGGGAGTCGGGCCTCCGTCAAATCCTCAATTTCGGTCATACGTTTGGCCATGCGCTGGAGCAGGTCACAGGGTTTCGGCGCTTCAAGCATGGCGAGGCCGTCGGCTACGGCATGATCATGGCCGGTCGGCTGGCCGTCGCGCTGGGACTCTTTCCTTCGGACCAGGCGCGTGAGATCGAGCGGGTGATCCGTCGGTGCGGACCTTTTCCGACTCTGAGCGATCTCACCCCCGGCGACATTCTCCGGGCCATGCAAAGTGATAAAAAAGCGCGCGGCGGTCAGCTCACCTTCGTTCTCCCCCGGCGCATCGGCGAGGTGACTCTCCGCCGGGACATCTCACCGAAAGCCGTGAGAGAGGCCATTCGCGGCGTGCTGAATGACCCCGCCCTGGGAGGCCGTCGCGGTCGCTGATTCTCCGCTGCGGAGCGCGAGTTTCGATGACACCTCCAGCCTTTTGTTGCCCGCCGATCAGGGATAATGGTTCGGTCTTCCCTTTCCACGATTACCACCCGTCTCTGTTCCCCCGGCGGTGAACGACGGGGCTTGCGTCAATCGCACCTTTCGGGACGGCCCCAGCGAAGAAGCCCTTTCCTTATGGTCTCCTGCCCATTCGGGTGTTTTTTCCGACTCCGTGGCGGGGGAAGTTTTTGCTTTCTCGTCAGGGGATCCGACGCCGCAACAGAAGGAGCCGAATACGGGAATCCGAGGAAGGGAATCTCCGATCCGAAACGATGGTCCACTGCGAGAGGCGAAGGTCCGGTTCCGAAAAGAGCGGCGACCGGTAGTCAATAACAACCCACACGCGAGCTTCTCGAGTCTGCTCCAGGTGGTCAGCAAGAGGCAACGGAGGTAGCTCCGCCGGAGGGAGGGCATGGACGATGGGCGTTGCCCTCAGTTCGTAGCGCAGACACCGATCCATATAGGCGGGATCAACGAGGATGCGATCTCCATGTCGCCACTCCGCCGTGAGAATGGATGCGACCGGCCGATAGTCGCTGTCGAATAACGGGGCGCGATAGTGCGCCTTCAGACCGAGCAGCATGGGCACGCTCAGAAGCCCCACGGTGATCCTTCGGCTCCACTTCCCCCGCAGGCTCATCACGGCTGCCGCGAGAAGAAGGAAGTAATAGGGGGTGATCATCGTGAGGTAACGCCCGAAATCCATGTATTGCCGGAGGGCCAGGAGAACTCCACAAATGAGGAGCACAGGAATGAAGAAGAGGGCCTGCAGGAGACCGGCTCCCGCCGCTGCCCGCGTCCCGCGCCAGAGAAGAAAGAGGCCGAGCCCGATGGCCAATGGATAGAGCGACAGATTCTCCAGAGCCCGCAGAAGCATCTCGGCATTCCACCGATACTCGACGAGATTCTTCAGGGCGTAGAAGACCCCTTGAGGATAGACGAACGCCCCCACCGACATCTTGCCCACGAAGAGGAAGAATTCCTCGATCAAGTCGGTGTGCTCCAGCGGCGGACGCCACTCCTGGCGAGGACGCGAGCGGACCTGATAGATAAACGTCATCAGCCAGGGCGCATAAAGTATCAGCACGCCAAGCTGCCACAGCACCCATCGGCGCACCGAGACCCAGGGAGAGGAAGAAAGCTCACGTCCTCGATGCACGATCAGGCCGAGGAAATGCAGATTCACGGCGGCGAGCACGAGCATTCCGAACAGATGCGTATACAGCGCGAGCGCACCCGAGACCATATAGCCCAGGGCTCCCGCCATATCCGACTTTCTCCGAGGATGAGAGGAGCCCGGGATATCCGACCGCTCGAAGGCGACGGTCGCCTTCGACAGATTCGGCAGTAATCCTTCCCGGCGGAGGAACCGAACGTAACAGAGAACAGCTCCCAGAGTGAGTGCCGTTACCAGGGCGTACATCCGCGCTTCCTGAGCGTAAAAGACCTGGTGGGGAGAGAGGGCCAGGAGGAATGCCACAAGAAGCGCTGCCGGACGGGAAAGAATCTGCCGCCCCAACCAATAGGCTCCCGCGACGATGCCGACGCTGGCCAAAAGTGACGGAAGGCGCAGAACGGCCGCGCTATCGCCAAAAAGAGCCGTCCAGAACTTCAGCACGATGGGCAATAACGGAGGGTGAATATTGCTTCGTCCTTCCTCAAGAATGAAGCGGATCGGGTGCTGCGAGATGTACCAGGACCAGGCCTCATCAAACCAGAGGTTCCGCGCACCGAGACGATAGGCCCGCAATGCCAGGGCCAGCAAAAGAGCCATCCCCAGACTCCATGCCACCATGTCCCGTCGCGTCCCGGAGACGGCTCTTTCTTCAAGCGCTGCGTCTTGCTTCATCTCCTTCACCGATCAACTCTCTTCCCGGTGGCGCATTATGTCCGCCTTTGGCCTGGCATTTCAAGGTGAGGACTCCCTCCGGCTTCTGCCGGTGGCTTGCCCGCACCGTCGTCGCGGTCGGCGCGCACAGCAAAACACGCGCAGGCTGATCAACCAAGAGGCCAACCTATGAATCAGCAGATCCACGCATCTTTTCAACGGGGGATCACAGGGAGAGAGCTGACTTGCTGAAAACCACAAAAACTCTTTTGCGAAGATTAAGATTTGGCGTGTATCACGGGTTATTTTTCAGGCGGTGTAGCGCGGCGCCGGCAAACACGCGCCGGCGACAAATGCCGCACGACGCCACCCGACCACGTACGATCACCGGGCCATCGAGCATCCCCAAACTACGATGCGAGACGTCTTATGCGTGCGGGTGTTCTCCTCCGAAAAATAAAATAGCCGCAGGTTTCCCCCGATTTTTCTCGCTGTGAGAATTCGTGTGAAAACTCCACCGGGATTATAGTTACCGTTTCCCCTCAGGCATATTTGAGCTAAGATGCTCGATCCACCATCTCAGCCCCTGAGGAGTTCAAAGCGTAACCTCAAGAGCCAGCGATAGCAGTGACAGGGTAAAAATTGGAACTCGAATCCAAGTGGCAGAGGTAAACCGTTTTTGAAAAACCTATCACCTGTTGCACCTGTAGCGCAAGGGATGTGCTTTCCTGCTTCAACGATACGTGGCTCGTAGACCCGCTTCTCCTGTTGTCGCAGAGCCTATCTCTACGGGCGTACAGGGTCCCCACCACGCGATCCTCTGGATCGCGCGGCTGTCCCTTGCAGGGTCAGGGTAGAGAGGCTCACATCTGAAAGTCCCGGCAGGGACGGATGACAATAGGATCGCGGGGGACAGACCAGAATTTTTCAGCGGGTCTCGATAGGGACGGATGAACGGTTCGTTCCCCGCACGTCGCGTTTACCGAACTCCCCCGGTCGCCGCATTTGCCCCGTCAGGGGCGAGTGGTAATAGATCAGCGGGATGAAACAAAATTTTTCACTCCGTCCTGGTAGGGACGGGGTGGAACATTGGCTTCCGACCCGACAACCGATACATCTGCGCAGCAAACCTTCACTTCTCCCTGCTGGGACGTGTGAATGATGTGGGGATCTACTGTTGGTCGCCCCTGGCTGTTAAATCCCTTGTGACAATTGGACGAGGTGCGTTGCCGGGAGCGCCCGCTTTCAGCCCGCCACAAGCAGGCGCTCCCAGCTCCTTTCCTCTCCGACAACACCCCCCGTCCCTCACGGACACAGGGTATTGTCGTCTATGTTCCTGTCAACGAACGAAAATACCCGCCGCCCTGGACCGAACGGAAGCACCAATGTGGCGGCGCCTAGGCGCCGACGGAGATCAGTTACCCCTCTGAGCAGTGGGCTCTGGAGGGAAAGAAGGTCCCCTCGTTGGCTCAGGATCACCGCTCCGGTGAAGACTCGCCCATCGGCAGCCCGGAACCGGTATGTCCCCCGATCCCGGTCTACCTCCAGACAATTCCCGCTGCCTTGCAGCACGAGCAGATTCACCTCCACCCGCGTGTTGGTGAAGGTGCGTTTGACGGTCTCGCCTGCATCCAGATCAATGGTCGCCGTCCGTGTGTTCAGATCCACCGTCGTCACATTATCCGGATCGGTGCAGACCAGGTTAGTCAGCGCCCACCCTGGGACCGCTCCTTCGGTCACCGTATAGCTGCCAGGTGCAAGATCGGTGAACGTTTGACTGTGGGGTGGCATCGGATCAGCCTCATCGTCCAGGGAGAAGTTGGCGCCGAAGCGGCGACTGAACTCGAAGTCCTGTGAATCATCGGGCGTTGCATCCTTAATAATCGTGATGCTGCCTGCCCCTGAAACGCTCAGAATGACTGAACTGGAACCATGCGTCACATTCCACAACAACCCGCCAGGGAGTGACGGTGGATTGGTAGTGGCAGCTGATCGTGATTATGCGTGACGTGGTCGCGCCAGTTGTTGCAGAACCGTTCCATCGTCATACAACTCGGGGAAATAGCTCGGTATGTAGCGGGATTTCAATTGCCGCTCCTAGCGCCTGAGCAGAACCGCCACTTTGTTTGGAGCCTTCTGGAGTGCAAATCCTTGCTCTATCGGTTACGATGATGACTCGACGTTGGCAACCGGACAAAAGGGACAAGAGCAAAGAGCCCCGACTGGAGTTTCTTTTTTGTCAGGCGCTTAGGCAACAATTCCAGCCGCTTCAGCGCCTGTTATGCCGTTGGTCAAGGACGAGCTTTTCAGGGGACACTTTTCATCGTTTCTTGGTGGAGGTGCGGCTTCATGAAAAACTCACCGGGATTAATCACCGTGGAGCAGGAGGGTCGTCGGCGCACGTTACCGGCAGACGGAGATTCTCACGCCTTTGTTCGTGGTCTTTGTCCGGGTACGAGTATAAGGTTTAGGCCGGACGCATCAGGCTCGCTCTACTTCACCGTGTCGGGGAGCTGGCCGAGAGCCCAGCGAATGCCGCCCAGAAGCAGCTTGCGGAATCGTTCGTCCTGCCACACGGCCGGATCATCGCCAAAAGCGGTGTAAAAGACGCGACCCCGACCGTAGCGACGACACCAGGCCAGAGCGAAATCTTTATCCGTTCGCTTGACCCCCGGTCGCGTCAGATCAACCGACGAGACATCCAGACTCAACAAGACGTGGACCTTATCCCGCGACCAGTTCTTGAACTGGTAGATTTCATCGGTGATGCGGAACGATTCCGGCAGATGGCGCGTTGCCGGATGGAACCGATCCTCCACGCGAACGACGACTTCCTGCCGCCAGGGATGACCGTCGAAGTAACCGCCGAGCATCTCGCCATACTCCGGCCAGCCGTAGAGCGTATCGGCGGCGCTGTGAACGCCGATGAATCCTTTACCTGAACGAATGAAGTCAAGAAGGGCTGCCTTTTGACTTTCACTCAAGGGAAGTTCGCCGGTGGTGAAGAAGAAGACGGCATCGTACTGTTTCAAATTCTCGGCGGTCAGGACGGAACAATCGCGCGTGACCGTGACGGCGAACGCGCCCGATGCTTCGCCAAGTTCGCGCACGACCTTCTCCGATAGCGGCAGCGCAGCATGTTGAAATCCCGCGGCCTGGGTGAGATAGAGCAGACGATGCCGGGGCGTCGAGTCCGGTCTCTGGACAGGGCAAACTGTGATGGCGTTGATCAGGAGTACACCCAGGGTCCAGCCGTAACGGATTTTCTCCAGCATCTTCCCGCCTCCGTATGAACCGCACAGGCTGGAACGCCTGCGCGACATGGCGATTCACCGGGAGGACGATTCCTCTGAGCTATCGGCGGCCGTTTTCGGCGCATAGTAGCCGCGCCGGTGGTGGACCTTGACGCTTCTCCGCGTGGGGATGCGGATCGAGATCGAGCGGTAACTGCCTCCCGGCGGCGATGCGGATGGATAGTAGGCGACCAAATACTGGCTTCTCAGCTCCAGCTCAATCTCGCGGAACGCTTTAGTGAGGTCCTCCGATGTTCGAGGGAAGTAGGCTCGGCCACCCGTCTCCTGAGCCAGGCGTTTGAGCACTCCTTCGTTGATGCCGTAGCGAAACCGATCACCAATCCCGATGGCGAAGATGATAGCTTCGGCCCGCAACGCCTGCTCGATGGCTTGCTGCAATTTGTAGACGCTGGTCGTGTCCTCGCCATCGGTCAAAAGCAGGATCGTTCGCCGACCCGCTTGCCTGGCCAGCAGCTCACTGGCGGTGAGATAGATGGCATCGTAGAGCGAAGTGCCCCCGAACTTGCTGTCGGTATCCTGGCGGGTGGGCGGCGTGTAGCGCACTCGAGCCAGAGCCTCCTCCAGCCGACTCACGGTCGAAGTGAAATCCTGCATGAGGATCACTTCATCGCGAAACGCAACAATCGAGACGACGTCTTTGCCCGGACGAATTACCGAACGAATGAACTGGGCGGCGGCCCGCTTCTCTTCGGGCAGGGTGTATTCCTGGCTGCCGCTGATGTCAATGAGCAGGGCAATGGTCAGCGGCAGATCGGTTTGCCGGACAAAGGTGAAAATCTCCTGCTCCTGACCGTTCTCGTAGACTTTCACTTCTTCCCGACGAATGTCGGTGATGAGGCTATTGCGCCGATCGGTCACGGTGAAGAAGACATTGACCAATCGCGCACTGAGGTTGATGGTTTCTTCCTGGGACGTCGTTTCGGACGGCGGCTTCTGGATGCGCGGCTTGGAGGGGGGCTCCTGAAGACGGCTCGGCGCACTCGCCCCCAGGCCGGACAGGCCGAGCAGCCCGATCAAACCCATGCTGAGAAGGAAGCGTCGCATGTCTCGCCGCGAGGTCACGCTTTGGGAGCCGTGTAGCCGCGCTTGGTTCGCGCCCGCAGATTGTCTCGGCCAACAATTTTCACTTCGATCTTGCGAAAGCTGCCATCGCGAGCCTGATTGGTGGAGACATAGAAGAGATAGTACTGACTGCGCAGCTCCTGGCTGATCTCGGTGAAGGTGCGTTCCAGATCGAGCAGTTTCGCCGGGAAGAAGGCCTTTCCTCCGGTGGCTTCGGCTATACGGCGCAGCTCTTTATTTCCCGGTGCGTCCGTGATGCCGCCGGTCACACCAAAGCCGCCGACATTGGTCGTGCCGATGGTATAGATCACGGTCTCCACCCGCTGAGCCAGATCAATCACTTCATCGAGAGTATGTTCGCTCGCGTTATCCTCGCCGTCGGAGATGACGACGAGCGCCCGCCGACCGGGAGCCGTCCACATCTTTTCTTCGCACACGCGATAGATGGCGTCATAGAGGGCCGTCGCGCCGATGGGTCGAGCCGATCGGACCGCCTGTTTCAACTGTTCGTGATCATCGGTGAAATCCTGGAGCAGTTCGACCGTCGTGCTGAAGGTCACAAACAGAGCCTGATCTTTGCCCGGCCGGACGATGGCATCGAAGAAGGCCATGGTCGCTTCCTGCTCGAACTTCAACTTCGGGCGGACGCTGTTGCTGACGTCCATGAGCAGCCCGATGCTCAACGGAAGCTCGTTCTCTTTGGAGAAGAGGAGGATCCGTTGCGGAACGCCATCCTCGCGCACGTCAAAATTCTCCACCGTCAGATCGGTGATGAGCCGTCCTGATTTATCGAACACCGTTACCGGCACATTCACTCCGATCGTGGCCAGCCGAACATCTTCCTGAGGCGGAGCGGGGGAGTTTTGCCGGGAAGCACCGGACTGATTGCTCCAGCCAGCCCCGACGGACAGAGATCCGACAAGAAGGCCGCCGAGGAGCCTCGTGATGAGTTGGCGCGATCGCATCATCGCTCTGAGAGAGGCGATATTATATGGACGCGGCGAGGGCTGTGTCAAACTCTCTCCGGGCAGAACGCCGCGCAGGGACAGCGGCGACACCGATCATGCGACGGACGTGCCGGGAAATCGGCGAGGGTGCGCCCCTGGGCAGCCTGCCGACAGAGCGCCGTGACGACGGCGG
>DATLZR010000121.1 GCA_035573895.1 Blastocatellia bacterium
GCGGGCGCTCGCCGAAGCCCCGGATATTGATGCCGTGCTTCGCAACGATGTTGGAGTGGCCTGGAGCGAAGGGGAGGGGAGAAAGCTCATCGAGTTGATCATGGCTCCCGCGCTCAATGTGCGAGGACTTCGCGCCGGCCACGTCGGTCCGATGGCGCAGAACGCCATTCCCACCGAAGCGACGGCTTCGATTGACTTCCGGCTCGTCCCCAATCAAACGCCGGAGGGCGTGCGCCGTCGCGTCGAGGATCATATTCGTCGTCAGGGATTCCACATCGTCTCGGAGACGCCCGATCTCTCGCTGCGACGGCGCCATCCTCGCCTCGTCAAGCTGGAGTGGGGACCGGGTTATCCTCCCGCCCGCACCTCCATGGATGCGCCCGTCTCTCAAGCCGTCATTCGACTCCTGACCGACGCTCTGGGGACACCCATCGTCGCGCTTCCCACTTTGGGCGGGAGCGTGCCCATGTACCTTTTTCTCGATGTCCTCAAAACGCCGGTCATCGGCGTGCCCATCGTCAATCACGATAACAATCAACATGGGGCCAACGAAAATCTCCGCCTGCAGAACCTGTGGGATGGAATCGAGATGTTCGCCGTCCTGCTGGCTGGTCTCGGTCATGCGTTTTAGTTCCAAACACGGGCAACGGCGTGCGAGCAGAGGGTCGGTCTCGGTGCGCGACAACGTGAGCGTGAGCTTTCCCGGCAGCGTCTTGGGAGAAAGAAGTCTGGTGCTGTGCCGCAGGTGAGAATTATGGCGGACGCTCGCCGGGATCTGAGCGGCTCGGGTGAGAAAACGATGGACGATCCGTGACGGATGACCGGTGACGGGCGAGAAAAGGTCATCCGGTCGCATGTCAGGACGGGCGTCATCTGTTGCTTCTCTTTGACCTTTGTCCCCTGATTTTGTTCGGATGCTTGACAAGCCGGTGAGCGAGTTCAATACTCATAGCCGTGGCCTGAGAGGGAAGTTGTCCATGAGCGTCAATGCCGGAAAAGATCGGAGGTCTATTATCTGCAGGTGGGAGAGTCCGTGCATCATCGAGGCGTGGGCTGGAGAGTTGGCGAAAAATTGGCGGAAGGAAGGCCTTCGCGCCCTCAATTTTTAGAGGAGTCACGGGTGAAGCGTGGCTTCCACCCGGAAACGGTGAAAAGGGGCGCTGACTTTCCCGTCTGCGACAGTGCGCGGGCTCGTAAACCTGCGCGCCACATTTCGTTAAGGAATCGCTCATGAACGGACGTTCACCGCGAACGACGAAAAATCCGGGAGTGCCCGTTGGCGGCGGACTCGACCGGCCCGCCGGAGGCGTGCGCTCCCGGGCTATTTTCAGGGGAGGTGGACGGCAGTGGAAGAAAACCCCTTGATCTACGATTGGAATCGCGTTGGCAATGATCCTCCCGAACGACGTCGGATCGAGTTCGACGACGAGACGCTGCGCGACGGTCTGCAATCGCCCTCGGTGACGACCCCTTCGATTGAGGATCGGATTGCGATTTTGCATTTGATGGTTCGTCTGGGCATTGATTCCGCCGACATCGGGCTTCCGGGAGCCGGGCCACATGTCGTCGAAGCGGTCACGGCGCTGGCCCGAGAGATTGCCGACTCCCGGCTGCCGATTCAGCCCAACTGCGCAGCCCGCACGCTGCGCGCCGATGTCCAGCCGATCATTGACATCTCGGAGAAAGTGGGAATTCCCATCGAGTGCTGCACCTTTATCGGGTCGAGTCCCATTCGCCAGTATGCCGAGGACTGGACGCTCGACATGATGTTACGGGCGACCGAAGATGCCGTCACCTTCGCCGTGAGTCACGGTCTGCCCGTGATGTACGTGACCGAGGACACGACTCGCGCACATCCGGACACCCTGCGGAAGCTCTATCGCACGGCCATCGAGTGTGGAGCGCGTCGAATCTGCTTGGCCGATACCGTCGGACATGCCACGCCGGCAGGGGTTCGGGCGCTCGTTTCGTTCATCAAACAGGTCGTGGCCGAGACGGGCGAGGATGTCAAAATTGACTGGCATGGCCATAATGATCGCGGACTGAGCGTCATCAATACGATTGCTGCCATTGAAGCGGGCGTGGACCGCGTTCACGGAACGGCTCTGGGTATCGGCGAACGCTGCGGGAACACGCCGATGGATCAACTGCTGGTGAATCTGACGCTCATGGGGTATATTGAGCGCGATCTGTCCGGGCTCAACGAATACTGTCAAACGGTCTCCCGCGCCTGTCGCGTGCCGATTCCCTTCAATTATCCGGTCGTGGGCACCGATGCCTTCCGCACGGGGACGGGAGTCCATGCTGCCGCCGTCATCAAGGCGTACAAAAAGAACGATATCAAACTGGCCAATACCGTGTATTCCGGTGTCCCGGCGCATCTGTTCGGGCTGGAGCAAACCATCGAGATCGGCCCGATGAGCGGCAAGTCGAACGTCATTTACTGGCTGGAGAAGCGAGGCATCGAACCCACCGAGGACCGCGTCGAACGCATCTTCGCCTACGCCAAATCCTCGCCCACCATCCTCAGCGAACAGGAGGTGATGCGGCTTGTTTAATCCCGGCGGCGTCGGTGAAGGGGCTGTTCTTTGTGTCGCTGAGCAGCCTGTCGGTCCTCCTCCTCAAATACTCCGGGAGGGCGGGCCTCTGGCCTGCCAGACGCGCCCGTGGCAGGCGTGGGCTCCCCGTCATGATGTGCGTGAGCACGGGGACGAAGCTTCGGGAAAAAACATGCCCTGTGGGCGGTTCTCTGTCAGTGGTGAGGAAAACGGGCGGTGATACCCGAGCGCGCCATGATGTCTCATCCTTCGGTGAGCGCCGTGCTCGCCGAGCCCGCGGTGGTGCGGGCCTTCACCGCTCTCGATGCTCTGTCCGCGGAGACTACGCGCGAGCAGATCACCATCTGCGAGATCGCCGCTCCCCCCTTTGGCGAACAGGCGCGGGCGGAATTTTTCCGCCGTCGCTTCTGCGAGCTGGGGCTTGAGGCTGTTCATATTGATCCGGAGGGCAATGTCATCGGATTGCGACCGGGACGCCGGGATCAGAAGGTCATTGTCGTCTCGGCCCATCTGGATACGATCTTCCCGGAGACCGAGATCCGCGTGCGATCCGAGGGGGGACGCCTGTATGCTCCCGGCATCAGCGATAATGCCGTCGGGCTGGCGGGACTGCTGGCGATCATCAAAGTCCTCAATCAGGCGGAGGTCGCTACGGGAGCGACGCTCGTCTTCCTGGCTACGGTTGGTGAGGAGGGCGAAGGGAACCTCCGCGGCGTGCGCCATTTCTTTCTCGCCTCGAGCTGGCGCGAGCGGGTGGCCGCTTTCCTGGCATTGGAGGGATCGGGTATCGAGCGCATCATCTCACGGGCGCTGGGCTCCCGCCGCTACCGTCTCACCTTCCGGGGGCCCGGCGGTCACAGTTGGGGTGATTTCGGCACAAGTAACCCGATTCACGCTCTGGCGCAGGTAGCGGTTCGATTGTTGGAATATCCGTTGCCGGAGATCCCGGCAACGAGTTTGAGCATCACCCGCATCGCGGGCGGAGAAGCCATCAATGCCATTCCCCGAGAGGCTTCGATGGATCTGGACGTGCGCTCGGTATCCTCTGCCGAGTTGGAGGCCATCGAGGCGTTTCTCCATCGCCTGGTGCAAACGGTCGTCGAGCAGCAGCGACCCCGGCGGGCTTCCTCTGGCGGCCTTCGGGCTGAGATCGAACGTCGCGGCGAGCGACCGGCAGCCGAGGTGAGTCCCGACGCAGATATCGTGCGAATTGCCATCGAAGCCACTCGCGCCGTCGGAGCCCTCCCCTCGCTCGAATGCGCCTCGACCGACGCCAACATCCCCATCGCCCTGGGCATCCCCGCCCTCGCCATCGGTGTCGGTGGCAGCGCCGGAAACGTTCATACCCTCAGCGAGTGGTTCGATCCGCGGGGTCGAGAACAAGGCTTGAAACGGGCATTGCTGATGATTCTGGCGCTCGCGGGACTGGGGTGATCCTCATGTCGTGCGAACGAGAAAGGCGCGATATTTGTGTCCTGGCCAGAGGTCCTGGAGCCAACCAACGAGCACAGGCGGACGAAGAAAATCACCCTGATTTTTGAAAAAGGTCTCGCGCCGACTTTCTCCTGAGCCGACTTTCCGCTATTCTCTCGGTTGCATGAAGTGACATTTCGAGCAGGAGGAGGCCATGAAAAGGTCCCTGGTGCTTGTGATCGTGCTGGCGACGCTGGCTGGTCTTTTGGTGCTTCGCTATCTGGCCAAAAGTTCCGACCATGACGATTCTCCCTTGCGGCAGATGGAGGCCCGGCAGGATGCCAACATCACCGATATGTATGCGTTTGTGCGGGGCTCCGATTTGGTCGTCATCCTCAGTACCAATCCGAGAATCCCTCCGACAGCATCCGACTACACCTTCCCCACCGATGTGGAGTTCGCCATCAATATTGACGCGGATGCACCGCTTGCGCCCGACGGGACGCTGCTTGATAAAAGCGCCGTTCAAGAGGACGTCGTCATTCGGATTCGCTTCAAGCCCGATGGGACGGCCGAAATCAAAGGGCCGTTCTCCATGTTCTATGCCGGACTGCGCGATGATCCGTTCATTCGTGGTCCCCGCATGGGGCGCAATACGGCCTGCATCGTCGTGCAAACGCCGCTCAAAGCGATCCTCAAGGAACAAAGCACCGTGCTCATCTGGGCTACGGCCAAGGTGGATGGACTCGGCGGACCGTTCCAGGATATCTTCGGTGCTCCCTTCCTCTCGCAGTTCAATCGGAGCCTCAATGTCGTTCATCCCCGGGATCACTTTCGCGAGTTCGGGTTTGGTCCCGATGTGCTGGTGCTGGATACATCTCGACCCTCCGGGTTCCCCAACGGTCGGCTTCTGACGGACGATGTCGTGGACATGGTCAATCACATGCTGACGACCGATCCCCAGAAGATACCCATTAGCCCGAAGGACTTCACCGAGCGCATCATGAAAACGGATTGGCCGTATCCCTCGGTCAATGACCTCCCGTTTTCCCCGGACTTTCCCTATCTTGCGCCGCCCCATCGGGCTGTGAACCCTTAACGTAAACGCAACGAGTGGGTTCGATGGGCGGCAGAAGGCTATCGCGCGATCCGGGGTAGCTGTGGCCATTTTCAGGAATCGTTCGGGGAGGGCGGGCTATGCGCCCAGAAACGATGGAACCCACCACAGATAAGCACGGATGGACACGACGGGGCGGGACGATCCGTCTCCGTCTGTGGTGAATGCTGGAGGAATCATCGGCAGTGACGATTGCTGTCATCGGCGGAACCGGGAAGGAAGGGCGTGGATTGGTGCTTCGATTGGCCACGCAGGCGTCCGAGGAGGTGATCATCATCGGCTCGCGCCAACGGGAAAAAGCTCGCGCGGTCGCGGCCGAACTGAATCTCCTGGCGAAGCACGCGACCATCATCGGTCAGGAGAACCGGGACGCCGCGCGCCAGGCCGACGTGATTATTCTCACCGTCCCGTACTCGGCACATGAGCGGACGATTCGAGAGATCGCCGAAGAGATGGCGGGGAAAATCCTCGTTGATGCGACGGTGCCGCTGGATCCGACCAATCCCTGCCGGTTGAAACGGCGCTCGGAGCTATCGGCGGCCGAAGAAGCCCAGGCCCTTCTCGGCGACACGGTCAAAGTGGTCGCCGCGTTTCAAAACGTCTCGGCGCGTGCGCTGCGGGCCCTCGATGAGCCGGTTCAGTGCGATGTTCTCGTCTGTGGCGATGATGCCGAGGCCAAGGGACGGGTGATGAGACTCATCACCCGGATGGGGTTCCGCGCCCTCGATGCCGGACCTCTGGAGATGGCGCGGTTGGTCGAAGCCCTCACGCCGTTGCTCATTTCCCTCAATCTCCGTTACCGTTCGAAAACGACGGGCATTCGCATCACCGGTCTGGATCACCGGCACGACCCCTGACGTCCGCTCCGTCCCGTGATCCGAGCGGCGCTCTGGTTCTCCGTCAGCGTGTCTTCACCGATGGCTGCCGGTGTCCGAGGATCACGAACCGATGAAGAGGATCATCATCGGAGGGACATCACATCAGGCGGGGAAGACGGCGCTGGGCGAAGTGCTGGTGCGCACCCTTCGGCCAGAGCGATGGGCGGCAGCGAAGGTGACGGTGATTGAAAGCGATGAGGAGGTCGCTTCGCATTTCACCGATGCATCCCGGATCCCGGAGTTCGAGGCGCATGGCTACGTCGTCATCTCCGAGGAGGCGATCATCCGGCAGCCATCGAGCGATACCGGGCGCCTGGTCGCCGCCGGCGCGTGGCCCGTCCTGTGGGTGATGGCGCGTCCCGACCGGTTGCGGACAGCCTGGGATGAAGCCGAGGGACTGCTTGGAGATGTCCCCGGCATCATCATCGAGAGCAGTCGCCTCGCGCTGTCGCTTCCTGCCGATCTGACCCTCTGCGTGATCGGTCTTCACGTTCCACCGTCTCGGTGGAAAGCGGATGCGCCGGCTCTCATCTCTCGGGCCGAGATCGTGATCGTCGCGGGCGCGCCGGAAGGCGACCTGAAGGTTTCCCGAATCATCGCGGACATTCGGCGACAGCGGCGCGGTCGTCCCCTCATCATCTGCGGGAGCGTTGAAGAGGCCGTCACGACTGCTGAGATGCGCCAACGACTTGTCGCGCTGCGGACTCCCCGCCCGTGAAACCTCATCCGGACCATCAGGGCCAGGATCGGTCCTCCGCCGTTCACGGTGAACGACGGACCAAACCAGGCCTGCCGCCCTTGACGGACTCGGACGGCATGTCGCCTTGGGCGGCGCTTCCAGGAGCAATGTCAGGTGAGAGGGACTTCCAGGAGACGGGTTTTGAGATGCTTAATCTTATCGCGCAATTCGGCGGCGCGTTCAAATTTCAACTCCCGCGCGGCCTGGCGCATTTCGTCTTCGAGCTGTTTGATCCGTTCTTCGAGCGTGGCGGGATCGGGCGTTTCGATCTCCTCCTCCAGCGGGACGCGGAAGTAATCGGCTTCGATGATCGTCACCAGGGTCTCCTCGATGGGTTTGACAATCGTCTGGGGCGTGATGCCGTGCTTTCGGTTATATTCCTGCTGTTTTGCCCGACGGCGGCGCGTCTCGCGGATGGCCTGCTCCATCGAGTCGGTGATTTTGTCGGCGTAGAGAATGGCCTTGGCGTTGACGTTGCGGGCGCACCGTCCGATCGTTTGAATGAGCGAGCGCGCCGAGCGCAGGAATCCTTCCTTGTCGGCATCGAGGATGGCCACCAGTGACACTTCGGGCAGATCGAGCCCTTCGCGCAGAAGGTTCACTCCCACCAGCACGTCGAAATCTCCTCGACGCAAATCGCGCAGGATCTTCACCCGCTCCAGCGTATCAATCTCCGAATGCAGGTAGCGCACGCGGATGCCCAATTCGGTGTAATAATCGCAGAGGTCTTCGGCCATTTTCTTGGTCAGGGTGGTGACGAGCACGCGCTCGCCGCGAGCGACGCGCTGACGGATCTCTTCGAGCAGGTCATCAATTTGTCCCCGAACCGGTCGCACTTCGACCTCGGGATCGAGCAGTCCCGTCGGGCGAACGACCTGCTCGATGACTTCGCCCCGGGTCTGTTGGAGTTCGTAATCGCCGGGAGTAGCCGAGACGAAGATGACCTGGCCGACGCGAGCTTCCCACTCTTCAAACATGAGCGGGCGGTTATCGAGCGCACTGGGGAGGCGAAAGCCGTACTCGACGAGCGTCTCTTTGCGCGACCGATCCCCGTTATACATGCCGCGAATCTGGGGAATGGTCTGGTGGCTCTCGTCCACGATGATGAGCGCGTCCTTGGGCAAATAATCGAGCAGCGTGGGGGGTGGTTCCCCGGGTTGGCGTCCCGTCAGGTGCCGCGAGTAGTTCTCGATCCCGCGACAGTAGCCGAACTCTTTGAGCATCTCCAGGTCATAGAGCGTGCGCTCGTGAATCCGTTGCGCTTCGATCAATTTGCCTCGCGCCTCCAGTTGCGGTCGCCACCATTCCAGCTCCTCCCGAATCGTGCGCATCGCCCGGCGGAGGACATCGCGTCGGGTGACGTAGTGCGTCTTGGGGAAGATGGCGATGCGCTCGTGACGTTCGATGACCTCGCCGAGCAGCGGATCAATCGTCGAGAGAGCATCCACCTCATCGCCCCAGAGTTCGATGCGCACCGCCAGGTCTCGATCCACCGGATAGACTTCAACCACGTCTCCCCGCACGCGGAAGGTCCCTCGACGAAATTCGAGGTCGTTGCGTTCGTATTGCAACTCGACGAGGCTCCGCAGCAAATCGGTGCGCGACAGATGCTGGCCCCGCTCGATCCAGAGCAGCATCCCGTAGTACTCGCTGGGATCGCCGAGTCCGTAAATGCAGGAGACGCTGGCCACGATGATGACATCCCGACGTTCGAACAGCGACCGCGTCGCTGACATCCGCAGCCGATCAATATCCTCGTTGATGATGGCCTCTTTTTCGATGTAGGTGTCGGTGGCGGGAATGTAAGCCTCCGGCTGATAATAGTCGTAGTAGCTGACGAAGTACTCCACCGCGTTGTGCGGGAAAAACCTCTTGAACTCCTGGTAGAGCTGGGCGGCCAGCGTCTTATTGTGGGCCATCACGAGCACGGGACGGTTGACCCGTTCGATCACTTTGGAGATGGAGAAGGTTTTGCCCGATCCGGTAATGCCCATGAGGACCTGGAAGCGTTTACCCGCCTCGATGCCCCGCACGAGGGCCTCGATGGCTTCGGGCTGATCTCCGCGCGGTTGAAAGTCCGTGACCAGGCGAAAGCTCATTGTTTCCACCCTCGGTGCCGTCGCAATGAACGATTATAGCCGTGCGCACCGCGCTCAGTAAAACAGCCACCGCCGTGAAGCCAGCGTCACCGGCACTGCCTCCGAATGAGTTCCGAGCGAACAGGAAGGGGAATGCGACGGCGTGCCGCTTGCCCGGGCGAATTCTTCTTCGGAGAACGGCGATGAGCGGGTCATCTGCTTGACAGAAAGCGCGAGGTCATGCCAGGATGATGCGCCCATGAAGGTTCTCGTCATCGGTTCAGGTGGGCGCGAGCACGCTCTGGTGTGGGCTGCGGCGCGATCCCGGGATGTGCAGGAGCTGTTCTGTGCGCCGGGCAACGGCGGGATCAGTCAGATGGCGACCTGCCTGCCGGCGGATGTGAGTCGTCCCTCAGAACTGGCCGATCTGGCCGAGCGCTGTCGGGCCGATCTCACCCTGGTGGGACCGGAGCTTCCGCTTGTTCGCGGCATTGTGGACGAATTCGCTCGCCGTTCGCTCCCTATCGTCGGGCCCACCGCGGAAGCGGCCCGGCTCGAAGGGAGCAAAGCGTTCGCCAAGGAATTCATGGCGCGTCACGGGATTCCCACGGCCCGCTTCACCGTTTGTGACTCCGTGCAAGCGGCTCGGGAAGCGATCGCCTCCGGCCGTTTCGATTTCCCCCTGGTCATCAAGGCCGATGGACTGGCAGCGGGAAAGGGCGTCCTCATCACCTGGGACCGAGCCGATGCCGAACGCGCCGTGGATCAGATCATGGTGGAGAAAATCTTCGGCTCGGCGGGCGATCGTCTGGTCATCGAAGAGTATCTCAGCGGACGCGAATGCACCTTTTTGCTTTTCACCGATGGAGAGACTCTGGCCCCCATGCCGGCGGCGCGGGACTATAAGCGGGCCTTTGATAACGATCTGGGTCCCAACACGGGCGGTATGGGAGCCATCTCCGCTCCCGGTCTCATGGACGAGGCGCTCGCTCAGGAGATTCTCGATTCAATTGCGTGGCCCACTATTCGCGCGGCCGCGCGGGAAGGTTTCCCCTACAGGGGAATTCTCTACCTCGGTCTGATGCTGACGCGTGAGGGTCCGCGCGTGCTGGAATACAATGCCCGGCTGGGGGATCCCGAGGCGCAAGTCGTCCTCCCTCGGTTGGAAACGGATCTGCTGGAGGTGTGCCAGGCGATCCTCGAAGGGGAATTGGCCCGATTGCCGCTTGTCTGGCGCGATGACGCTGTCGTGTGTGTCGTGGTGGCGTCGGGAGGGTATCCCGGACACTACCAGGTCGGGTTCCCCATCAACGGATTGGCCAAGGCCGAACGTCTCCCCCAGGTTGTCATCTTTCATGCCGGCACCAGGCGCACGGATGACGGGCGCTTTCTCACCTCGGGCGGGCGCGTGCTCGGCGTGACAGCGCGAGGGGCGACCGTCGCGGAGGCTCGCGAACGGGCATATCAGGCCGTGTCCCTCATCCTCTTTGAGAGGATGCACTACCGCCGGGATATTGGTCGTTAAGAAGAGAGCCACCGGGAGGACGGGAGCGGCCCCGAGGATGTCCTCACGATTTCTGCAATTCGGTCGGAGACGCCGGTGGGATTTCTCTCCGACATCGCCGGGCGGATTGATCGAAGGAGTGAGTCCATACGCAAGAAAGGAGGTCACGCGGATTTTTAATGAAGACGCAGCCTGTTGTGGGAATTCTCATGGGAAGCGACAGCGATCTCGACGTGATGATGGAAGCGGTCAAGACGCTGGCGGAATTCGGCGTTCCGTATGAGGTGGAAGTGGCATCGGCTCATCGCTCGCCTCATCTGGTCCGGCGATATGTGAGCAGCGCCGAACGACGGGGCGTCAAAGTATTCATCGTGGGCGCCGGAGGAGCGGCGGCGCTGCCGGGCGTGGTGGCGGCGGAGACCACGCTGCCGGTCATCGGTGTCCCCATGCCATCGTCGCTGTCGGGATTGGATTCGTTGTGCTCCATTGTTCAGATGCCGAGCGGTGTGCCCGTTGCCACGATGGCCATCGGGCGGGCCGGGGCCCTCAACGCTGCTATTCTGGCCGTGCAGATACTGGCTGCCGGTGGCGATGCTCGTTTACACGACAAGCTCAAACGGTTCAAGAAGCATCTGGCGACGAAAGTCGCGGCGCGATCGCAGGAAGCCAAGCGCCGGGTCGCCGCCGAGGTGAAGACTGTAGTATAAGACCCTGGGCCTTATGAGGCGCGCCCAAGCAGAGTCTCGACAAGGGAACCCGAGCGGATGATCGTTTCGTGGCGTTCCGCCCCGGTGGAGATGAGCGAAATCGGACAGCCGACGAGTTCGCTCAATCGCTGAATATAGGCTTGCGCGCGGTCGGGTAGGTGCTCGTACTCAACAATTCCGGCGGTGCTCGTCTGCCATCCGGCGACGGTCTCGTAGATCGGCTGGCAGCGATCGAGAACTTCTGCCGATTCCGGATACTCGCTCAGGCTCTTGCCGCGATGGCGATAGCCGACACAGATCTTGATCTCGGGCAGGGGATCGAGCACGTCGAGCTTGGTCAGAGCCAGCTCGCTATAGCCGTTGATGAGCATGGAGTAGCGAACGGCGAAGGCGTCGAACCAGCCGCAGCGTCGTGGACGTCCGGTGGTCGCTCCGTACTCGCCGCCCCCTTTTTGCAACAGATCGCCGATCTCATCCTTCAGCTCGGTGGGGAAGGGCCCTTCTCCCACGCGAGTGCAATAGGCTTTCATCACGCCGATGATGGCTCCCAGGCGCAGCGGAGAAACTCCCGTTCCCGATGCGACGCCTCCCGCCGTCGCCGTGGAGGACGTTACAAACGGGTAGGTTCCGTGATCAATATCGAGCATCGTTCCCTGCGCCCCCTCGAACAGGATCGTTTTCCCCCGGTCCAGAGCCGCGTTGAGATACGACGCCGTATCCGCGATGAACGGAGCCAGTCGCTCGGCCACGCTGAGGTACCGCTGGGAGATCGAAGCGACATCCAGGGTATCCGCTCCAAACGCCGCGAGGATCCGATTGATATGGGTGACGTGATCCACGATTTTTTCTTTCAGCCGTGGGGGGTCCAGCAGATCACCCACGCGCAGTCCCCGGCGCCCGTGCTTGAACTCGTAGGCCGGACCGATACCCCGCATCGTTGTTCCGACGCGCCGGTCTCCCAGTTGCTCTTCGAGAACCGCTTCAAAGGCGCGATGGGACGGCAAAATGAGATGCGCGCGATTGCTCAGCAGTAATCGTTCCGGCGTGATGCGAATCCCGCGCTGACTCAGATGGTCCATCTCTTCGACGAGGGCCACGGGATCAACCACGACGCCGTTGCCGATGACGCAGACCTTCTCCTCATGCAGGATTCCCGAGGGGATCAGATGCAGCACGAACTTCTGCCCACCCGTGATCACCGTATGGCCGGCGTTGTGTCCTCCCTGATAGCGGGCGATGATGTCGAATCGCTCCGCGAGCAAATCCACGATCTTGCCCTTGCCCTCGTCGCCCCATTGAGCCCCGACAACGGCAACGTTGGTCATGATCGGTGAGCGAACGCGAAGAATTTCTCGTGGCGGCGGGATGGACGCATCCCGGCGCTCACGAGCCCGTCCGGATGCCCTCACCCCAGATGGGCGTTAATCATTCGGACGATGTTCTCTTTGGAGGTCACGCCGATGATGCGGTCCTTTTCCTGCCCGTCCTTGAACAGGATGAGCGTCGGGATGCCCCGGATCCCGTAGACGCTCGGCGTGTTCGGGCTGTCATCCACATTCATCTTGGCGACCTTGATCTTTCCTTGATACTCCTCGGCGATGGCTTCGACGGTGGGCGCAAGCACCCGACAGGGGGCGCACCATTCGGCCCAAAAGTCAATCAGCACGGGAATGGGTGACTCGAGAACTTCCTGACGAAAATTCGCATCCGTGACTTCGACGAGATGACCTGCCATCGTTCCTTCCTCCCTCAATCGAGCGCAAGCCTTTCCGCCTGCGCCGTGTTATGGTTGCATCAGCTTCCGCCGCCGGATGTCCGAGCGATGGAGCGCGTGATGCGTTCGTAGAGTTCGAGATAGCATTCAGCCGAACGATCCCAGGAAAAATCGGCGCGCATTCCGTTCTCCATAAGAACGCGCCAGAGATCCCGGCGAGCATAGATCGAGAGCGCCTCAGCGATTTTTGCCATCAGCGCCTCGGCACGATATTCGGAGAATTTGAAGCCGTTTCCCCGGAGCGTCTGAGGATCGAAATTCTCGATCGTATCGTCGAGTCCACCGGTGGCCCGGACGATCGGCACCGTTCCGTACTTGAGGCTGTACATCTGATTGAGCCCCGAGGGCTCATAGCGCGACGGCATGAGAAACATATCGGCTCCGGCTTCGATCTTGTGTGCCAGTTCGTGACTGAATCCGAGATAGACGCCGACGCGGTCCGGAAATCGTGCTCTCAGTGAGTGGAAGAACTGTTCCAGGTCGGTATCTCCGGTCCCCAGGATGACAAGGGCGAGATCGTGATTCATGATCTCGGAGGCTGCCTGCCGAATGAGATCGAATCCTTTCTGCTGCACCAGCCGCGAGATGCAACCGATGATGGGCCGCTCCGGGTTCGGGTCGAGGTGAAACCGCTCTATCAGATCGGCCTTACAGATGCGCTTGCCGCCCAGATCGTCGGGCGAGTACCGGGCAGCCAGATAGGGATCCGTCGCCGGATTCCACTCGTCATAGTCCACGCCGTTGAGAATTCCCACCAGATCCTTCCGCCGGCTGCGCAGCAGGCCATCCAGCCCGCAGCCATACTCCGGCGTTTGAATCTCCTCGGCATACTTACGGCTCACCGTCGAGAGGGCCGTGGCGGCGACAATCCCGGCCTTCATCGCGCTGGCCCGGCCGTAAAACTCCACGCCGTCTTCCGTCCGATAGACCTCCCGCGGGAATCCGAACCGCTCCAGCAGATGAGGATCGAACAACCCTTGATAGGCCAGATTGTGGATGGTGAAGAGCGTGGCCGTTTGGCCGATGTGGGGATCGCCTCGATACACCTCCCGCAGGTAGAGCGGGATGAATCCCGTTTGCCAATCGTTACAGTGGATGACCTGAGGCGGGGCTTCCAACCGGCGGACCAGTTCCAGGACGGCCCGGGAGAAAAAAGCAAACCGTTCGGCGTTGTCAGGATACTCTTCTGCGGGAGTCGGCCCGTAGATGCCGGGACGATCAAAATAGTGCGGTGCGTCGAGCAGGTACACGGGCACTCCGCGCGAATCATCACGATAAACGCTCACGACCTGCTGGCCGAAGGCGAAGGGAACGCTCAGATCGGCGATCACCTGATGGCCGCTGCGTCCGGCGACTTCCTGGCGATACCGGGGCATGACGATGCTCACATCCACACCGAGCCGGACGAGGGCCTTGGGCAGCGCCGCCGAGACATCAGCCAATCCCCCCGTCTTGGCATAAGGAGTCACTTCCGGCGAGGCAAAGATCACCCGCATCCGCTTCATGCCCGTCCTCTCAGGTTGGGCAGCACACGCACCTTTTCTCGCTTCACAAAGTCAGCAATGGTACGTGTCGGCCAACGACGTTGTCAAGCACGCGCACAGGCCGCGCCACACTCCCGGAAAAGCGGAGACTACCATCCTGCCCTTTGGAGGACGGAAGGTAACGGCTTCCGATCGGGTTATCCGGCGAAGAGCTGGAACGTGCGGAGCACCCAGTTGACGAGACCCCCGACGAGGAAAGCGAAAGGAATGATGAAGCCCACGATCACCAATGCTCGCTTCCACCCCTGTTCCTTGACGATGACCAGGAAATTGGCCAGGCAGGGGACAAACAGTGTGATGACGACGAGGCTGACGATAGCCTGCTGCGCCGTCAACTGTCCCTGGCGGGCGAGATCAAAGAGGCCGGCCGCTCCGTAATCCCGTCGGAGAAATCCCATGATGAAGGCGGTCGCGGCTCCGGCGGGTAACTGGAGCCAGCCGACGACCAACGGGCGCAATCCCGCTTCAATCCAGCCGATGCCGCTCCGTCCGTTGAGGGTGAGGCGATCGAGCAGAAAGAGGACAAACGTCGCCAGCAAAAACAAGGGCACGACCTCCGCCAAAAACCACTTGAGGCGATACCAGGTTTTCACGAGGACATTGGCTATCAGTGGGCGACGAATCGGCGGAATCTCGAAGATGAAATCTCCCCGCTGGCCGCCGATCAGCTTGGACGAGAGCGAACCGACGAGCACGAGTTGAGAAGCCACCACCAGCAAAACCGTCACGGCCGCTGCCGGCGTGAATCCCGAGGCCATCCCCAGAATGACGCCAAGTTGTGCCGAGCACGGGATTCCCAGCGCGAGAAGCAACGTGGCGATGAGGCGTTCCTTGGCCGTCGGCAAGATGCGGGTCGTGAGCGTGGCCATTGTGTCACAGCCCAGGCCGAGGATGAGCGGAAGAATTGCTTTCCCCGTCAGGCCCATTCTCCGCAGGACGCGATCGGCCAGAATGGCCAATCGCGGCAAATAGCCGCTGTCTTCCAGCACGCCGAAGGCGAGAAAGAAGGTCGTCACCACCGGCAAGATGATGGCGATGGCATAGGTCAATCCCATCGAAAGAAGCCCATATCGGCCCACAAGAAGATCGGCGATCAGCCCCGGTGGAATCAGCCGTTCCGCCCAGGGGATGAGATAACGCCCAAAAAGCCCGTCCTCCAAAAGCCCCACCAGGACCTGAGCCCCCAACCGCCCGACAAGCTCGTACATGAGGAAGAGAACGCCGATCAAAATAGGAATCCCGGTCATGGGCTGTCTCGTCCATCGGCCCATGAGGGCGGCGATCTGGCGATGACGATGTCGCTCGGGGTGTCCATCGGTTCGCGTGTGGTTTCGTCTGATGGCCTGCACGGTTCGATTCAGGAAATTCTCTCGCTGATGGACGATCTCTTTGCACAAGGACCGATGCAGAGCGCACTCATGGCAGGCGATGGCGTCCTGGACCTTTTGCGCTCGGGACGAGCCGATTCGCTGCTCGATGGTTTGAACGAAGCCGGCATCACCCGCTTCCATCCATTCGATGGCGAGAGGGAGGGGAACTCCTCGTACGTGCTCCAGCGGGCCGAGAATTTCCCTCATGCCGTTTTCTTCCACCCAGGGGACGCGCGGGACGGTAGCTCGTGGAATAGCACGGAGAAGTTGACGCATCCCGTGACCGTAGGTGGCGATTGTTTCCACGACCGGAATGTGGAAGAGTCGAGAAAGGGCCTCGCTGTCAATGTCAATGCCCCGGTCGTGCATCTCATCAATCATGTTGAGCACGAGAACCATCGGCACGCCAAGCTCCGCCAGATGGCACGTCAGCAGCAGCGTTCGACGAATGTTCTTGGCATCGGCGACCTGTACGATCACATCCGGGGATTCGCGCAGAAGAAGTTCACACGTCACCCGCTCGTCTTCGGATTGGGGAACGAGGCTGTTGACGCCCGGCGTATCTACGACCTCGTAGATGACGTTGCCCAACCGAAGCTCGCCGCGGGAGATCTCCACCGTCGTTCCCGGATAGTTGGAGACGACGGCGTAGCGACCCGTCAGGCGGTGAAAGATGACCGATTTCCCCACGTTGGGATTGCCCACGAGGATCAGCTTCTTTCGCTCTCGTGCTTCGGTCATCGCACGGCCTCTCAAACCAGGAGAAAAGCAACTGGTGTGCCGCTCGGACGATCAGTCCAGAGGTCATCAGGGACATCCGGGCTCTCACCGGGTTAATCGGGCATCCTCTGTCACTTTGGCAGAGTCGGAGAGACTCGCGTCGGTGGTTTCGCCTTCGGTTTCTGTCTCTCCGAGGGGTGGGGGATTTCACCCGCTCTGAGTCATATCCCGACGCACCGAGGGCGCATCACCGGGTGACTTTATTCCCTCTGTGCCCGATGACCTGTTCAACTTCCCCAAAACGTATCGCCTAGGGGAAAGCAACGGGAAGGAATGCGAATTCCGGGCGGGAGAGTTCCCGGCACGGTGATTGCCTTATGAGGATGAGGAGAAAAAGCGTATGAGGCGAACTTACGTGACAATTGACGGAAACGAAGCCGTTGCTCAGGTGGCCTATCAAACCAACGAGGTCATCGCCATCTATCCGATCACGCCGTCCTCGCCGATGGGGGAATGGTGCGATCAGTGGGCGGCAGAAGGCCGACCCAATCTCTGGGGAACGGTGCCCACGGTGATTGAGATGCAGAGCGAAGCAGGGGCGGCCGGTGCCGTTCACGGTGGATTGCAGGGCGGAGCGCTCACGACGACCTTCACGTCGTCCCAGGGATTGTTGCTGATGATCCCCAATATGTACAAGATCGCGGGGGAATTGACCGCGACGGTTTTTCATGTCGCTGCTCGGACCGTGGCCACGCACGCTCTCTCGATTTTCGGCGATCACAGTGATGTGATGGCCACGCGGGCGACGGGCTTTGCGTTGCTGGCATCGGGTTCGGTTCAAGAAGCGATGGATTTCGCCCTCATTGCCCAGGCGGCGACGCTGGAAGCGCGGGTGCCGTTTCTCCATTTCTTCGATGGCTTTCGCACCTCGCATGAAGTGGTGAAGATCGAACCGGTGACGGCGGAGGATATGCGGGCGATGCTTTCCGACGAACTGATTCGCGCTCACCGCGCGCGAGCCCTCTCTCCGGATCGTCCCTTTATTCGCGGGACGGCGCACAACCCCGACACGTACTTTCAAGCCCGCGAAGCCGTGAA
>DATLZR010000122.1 GCA_035573895.1 Blastocatellia bacterium
GATGGAACCTGGCTCGCTGGCGAGCGCAGCGGTCCGTGAGGCCATTGACGTCCGTAGTCGAGTCATGCCCGGATCGGACGCGGTAGGGAAGAGGGCAGTCGTTTGCTCTCATAGTGCCGGCCGTGAGCGTTATCGGGTTCCACCCAAAGCAGGCGTAAAATCAAGGCAATGCTCTCGGCCAGCGATGCTGAAGCGAAGCGCAGCCGCACCCCCGTGACTGTTGATGAGCGCGCCGGGGGGATCCTTTTTTGACAGTGAGGGATCATTTTCTCCCGCAGCCTTGCGAAAAATGAGCTATAATGTGCGCCAGAGAACAATGAGCAAGGAGGGACTATGCCCGTCGTCACACAACTGGCCGTCACGGTGGAAAATAAGCCCGGTAGTCTGGCCCGTATTTGTTCGGTTCTGGGGAATGCGGGAGTGAACATCTCGGCCATTTACGTTCCGGAAGCAAAAGGGAAGGGGCGCGTCCGGCTGCTGGTAGATAACGCGACGCGAGCAAAGAATGCTCTGGAACAGGCCAAGCTCCGCTTCAGCGAGGAAGAAGTTCTGGCTCTCCACGTAGAAAACAAACCGGGAGCTTTTGCGGCTCTAGCCGACAAACTGGCGCAGGCCAAGATCAACATCAAATATGCCTATGCGACGACGGCCGAAGGCTATGCGCGGGCGGTGGTGATCCTGGCCGTGCCCAATGTCGCGAAGGCGCTCGCGGCTCTCGGAGGCTAGAAAAGCGACCTCAACTCGAACAGGTCCTCTCGCCAGTGTCTCTCACGTGGCAGATGGAAGCCTCGCGTTACCGTGAGGATCGTTCTTCTAAGATCGCTTCCAGCTCAGCGATAGCTTCAAAGTCTCGGGGGCGGCCGGCGGCCCGTTTGACCTGAATGAGCCGCTCAAGCCCGAGGCACAAACAGTCAACGCCAAAGAGGTGAATCCGCTCCGCGTACGGGAGTAGATCGTCATAGCCGCCGCCACCGGTGATCTCCCCGAGCAGATCAATAGCCCCCAATGAAGTAGCCAGCGTGAAGTTGAGCCCATTCCAGATCGTCCGTTCTTCCCACCGGAACGGCAATCCCGGCGGCGCCCCACGCGGATACGGCTGGAGCGGAGCCAGCGCCTCAACGAGGCGGGCCACGTTCTCTGGCGTTCGCCGATAGACAATATCCAAATCCTCCGTCGAGCGGGCAGAACCGTGAACCACGGCCGCGACGCCACCGACGATGATAAATTCAACCCGAGCCTTGACCAGCAGCGGGATCAGTTGGTCAAGCTTCGTGAGCATGGTTTTTTGCGCGTCGCGCCTCTTCGATGAACTGCTGTAACCTCATCAAGTTCTCGATGCGTTGCTCAACGGAAAGTTTGAGGTTCTCACGGATGAGCGTGCGATCCACATCCTTTTTATACGCCTCGATGACGGGATCGGGCTCCAGCGGTTTATCCTGTTGATGCATACGGTTGCTCCGACGGGCATTATAACATGGGCCTCAGCGGCCTCGCTTGCCCCGCGGGAGGTCTGAGGCTTCCCCCTGTGTCGGAGGATCATCCTCGGATGCCGGGTCCTCTGTTATCAACCTTCTTTCGACTGACCGATCAGCGATTGACTGACCAGTGACTTCGTGAGTCGGGCTAAAAATGTGGAAGTGCCAGCTCCACGCCGAAGGATGATCCAGAAGCTCCTGCTTCTTGGGCCCGGTCCGGGAAACGACGGTTGGTGGAGCTAGGGGGATTCGAACCCCCGACCTCTTGAATGCCATTCAAGCGCTCTCCCAACTGAGCTATAGCCCCACCAAAAGCGATAAAGAGACTACAAAACCTCTCCCCGGTTCGTCAAGGTTATCCTGCAGCCATCTTCCGAGCCTCGCCCTCGGGGGGACGCCAGGCTGAAAATAAAAATGCTTGACTTGCCTGATGGCTTTCTCCATACTAGCGCCCGATGCTCGCCGTTAGAAGCGCCAGGCGAACCCGGCGGGATAGCCTGCGCGATTGTGGTGGTGCCTGTAGGTTGATGATCGGACGGTTGATCATGCTCGGATCATACACTCAGCGGTTCGACAGCTCACGCTCAACGTGGATGAGGAGGCGGCTATGGTTCTTGCGCGCGCGGTTCAGCAGCTCACCCAGCCAATGGAACCGGATGAGCGAATCCTTCAGCGAATCCATGAGATCCTCAATCGCAGTCGGCAGCTCGCCTTACTCAACCTCCTGCTGGCTTCCGTCCATCACTCGCTAGAGGAAGATCAGGTCTTAAAGAACGCCGTTCAATGGGCGCTGGAGGCGCTCCCCTGCGAGGCTGGAGGGATTTATTTACTCGATGATTCTTCGGCTGAGCTGACTCTGGCATTTTCTCACGGCGTTCCCCACAGCTTCCTCTCCTCCTTCAGCCGGGTGAAAGCGGGTGAGGGCGTCATCGGTCAGATTGTCGAGCAGGGCGAGCCCGTTGTGGTTCAGCTCACGGCCATGGATTCGCGCGTCCTTTCGCCCGGATTGAGCCGTGAGGGGTTTCAACTTTTCCTGGCGATTCCCCTGCGGTCGCGGGAGCTACGGGTGGGAGTGCTCTTTCTCGCCAGCCGACAGACGTGGGAGTTGCCGGAGACATTCCGACAGTTTCTCGACTCCCTGGGGGAGATCATCGGTACGGCACTCGAACACGCTCGTCGCTATCGGCGGACGGTCGAGCTGTCCGAACGCGAGCGACGGCGGGCGGCGCACCTTCACCATGTCACTCACGTGGGCCGACAGATCCTGCTCGCGCCGGGTTCATCCAAGCTGTTTACGGAAGCCGCTCGACTGGTCCACGATGTTCTCGGGTATCCTTTCGTCTGCGTGTTCAGCGTCGAGGAGGAAACCGAACAACTCATCCTCCGGGCAGCAGAGGGAATATTTCCCCAGACGATCCCCATCGGTTCCCGACAGAATCTCTATCACGGGATGGCCGGCTGGGTGGCTCGTCACGGTGAGCCTGTGCTGGCCAACGATGTGACGAAGGAACCTCGGTTCCTCCGCCTCTATGCGGAAACGAAAGCGGAGCTTGACGTGCCCATCGCCCTGGAGGGGCGCACGCGGGGTGTGCTGGCCATTCACAGTGATCGGCCGTTCGCCTTCACCAATGATGACCTTTTGCTGGCCGAGATCGTTGCCGGATACATAGCCGTCGGTCTGCACATGGCCCGGTTGCTCGAAGAGAGCCACAAGCGCAGCGATCGGCTCGCGCAGATGGAACAAAGCTGGCGCCTTTTGATCGAGACTCTTCCCTTCGGCATCCTTGTCGTTCAAAACGACGCGATTCGCTACGCCAACCGCCGTGCCGCTGAACTGACGGGATATTCCCCGGATGAGCTGTATGGGCTGCGAAGCTTCTCCGGGATCGTCGCCGAGAGCTGTCGCGATGCCCTCCACGCACAGGAGGAATATCCGGGCGGAGGCTCGGAATCGGCTCTTGTTCGGCTGACGCTTGTGAGGAAAGATCGTCGCCCTCTGACCTTTGACGTGATCCGATCGCCGCTCGCCTGGGAGGGTCATCCGGCATCCGTGCTCGTTCTCACCGAGGCGAATCAGCACCCGGTATCCCGCGAGCAGGACCTGCATGCCGAGAAGCTGGCCGCCATCACTCAGTTCGTATCCGGGATCGCCCATGAACTGAACAGCCCCCTCACGAGCATCGTCGGCTATTCCGAGCTGGTACTCTCCGAAGGACGACTGAGCGAGTCGGTCAAGCGCGATCTGGAAATGATCGTCACGCAAGCTCATCGGGCGCGCAAAGTCGTGCAGAACCTGCTCGCTTTCGCCCGGTGGTACACTCCAGAAAAGCGTCCCGTCAACATCAATGACGTGATCGAAGCGGCTCTCCGGGAACGCGCCTCGCAACATGAGGCGGCGCACATCCGCGTGAAGCGCGATTTCGCTTCCGATCTCCCGAACGTTCTCGCCGATCGCGCCCAGCTCCAGCAAGTCTTCCTCAACATCATCATCAATGCCGAGCAGGCCATGACCGATGCGCATGGCGGCGGCACGCTCGTCATCCAAACGCGGATGAAGAAAAAAGTTCAGGGAGAAAAGGAAAGCCCGGTGGTGGAAATTCGCTTTCAGGACGACGGGCCGGGCATCTCGCCGGAGAACCTGCGGCGCATCTTCGATCCCTTTTTCACCACCAAGCCGCCGGGCGTGGGAACGGGCCTGGGACTCTCGATCTGCTATGGCATCATCAAGGAACATGGCGGGGACATCTATGCGCTGAGCCGCGAGGGTCACGGGGCCACCTTCATCGTTGAGCTTCCCCTGTCGCTGACCGTGACGACTAAAGATGCGTCCGATTGGCGCTCCGGATGAGATCCGGCCGCTACTCTGGAGGATGAAACGCCTCCACCGGAGGCGCGTGATCATACGATTTCCAAAAATCGAGCCACGCGTGCGCGCGCGGCCGGGTGAAACCCCGGGTGACGCGCCGAGAGAAATTTCTCCAGCCCGCGGCGTCGGAGGGCAAACGCAGCCGGTGGGTGTCCCTCACGCGGGATATGTCAGGGATTTCTGAGAGTATGAGTGGCGAACGTCACTGGATACCGCCAGGAAAGGAGGTGTTCGCAGCGCAATGAAAAAGAGCATC
>DATLZR010000123.1 GCA_035573895.1 Blastocatellia bacterium
GTACGGCGAGGGGGATATAAGTGTCGGGGGGGGGTGGTCGGGAGTGGAGTGTGCGGAAGGGGAGCGTACTGGAAGGTACCAAGGTAGACCTGGTGAGGTTTGTTCTTTATGGTGAAGGTGTTTGCGGTGGAAGTTTCGGCCTATCGGGCCGCCAGGGAGCTTAAGCTTTGCTACAATACCACCCACAAGCTCTAGATGCGGCTTCGGGAACGGTTGTACGCAAAGATTGCGCAGGAGTTCGGTGACGCCTGTGGGGAAGTGGAGATGGACGAGGCGTACTTTGGGGGTAGACGCCGTGGCAAACGTGGACGTGGGGCTCAAGGAAAGATTCCGGTGTTTGGGATCCTCGAGCGGGGAGGGAAGGTTCGCCTGGAACTCCTTCCCGATGGGAGCCGAGAAAGCCTTCTCACCTTGGCGGTTGCCAAGGTTAAGCGAGGGAGCTTGGTCTATACCGATCAGTTCAAGGGCTATGACGGGCTTGTGAGCTATGGGTTTCGCCACGAACGGATCAACAAGAATATCCGTTTCGCCAACGGGCGGGTGTACCTCAACGGGATTGAGGGCTTCTGGTCCTTCGCTAAAGAACGACTGGCGAAGCTCCACGGAGTGGGCCAACACCATTTCATCCTCTACCTCAAAGAGCTCGAGTTTCGCTACAATCACCGCCAAATCCTTGATCAAGCAATCTATCAAGCACTCAAAGGTGGAATAAAATGAGTAATCACCCTAAAAATAGGGAATACTCCCCCTGAATCACTATGCGGAAATCGAACAGGACACGGGGCACAGCCGAGAGCTTTATGAAGCGCACCCGCCTGGGAGACAATGTTGGCATGACAGCGCCCGCCCCGCCGCTGGGTTCCCAGGGAAGGGAGTTGATAACCTTGTGGACGGGTCCTAAAATACCTCTTGTAGAGGTGGCTTGGAGATGAAGAGAAACGAAATGACGCGAAACACATTCGGATGACTGAGGCAGCCCAAACTGATAGGATTGTAGCCGTGTCGAACACCGGTCCACTCATTTCAGCATTTCAATCTGGCAGAACGGACCTGCTGAGGCGATACTTTTCTGTAATTTACATACCTGCCTCTGAACTCAACGAGCTGGACGAGCATGGCTGGGCAAATGAAATTCGTGAGTTGATCAATGACGGCTTGGTGAAAGTTGTTGAACTGACTGAGCAAGAGAAAGAGCTGGCAGAGCATCTGGCCAAGAGGATTGCTGCTGAATCGCGTGATCGAGACTGGCGCAATCATCTTCCTGAGGCAGAAGCGATGGCGCTCATGGAGGAGCGAAAATCCTTGGCTAAGCAGATTCTTCTCGACGAGATGGCCGCACGGAACGTGGCTCAGGAACGGAATCTCTCGGTCACCGGCTTTCCGGGTGTGGTGGACCGAGCGAAAGTGGATGGACTGCTTACGCCGGACCAAGCCCGCCAGTTGCTGAAGACCTGTCAGCAGCAAGGCACGCATTATAGCGATGAATTGATTGAAACTGTAGCTCGAAGTTGCTAGAAGGTGAAGAATGAAAACTGTACCGGAACCAAATGCGGAGTTGTTGTCAGCCGCAGACGTGCCTGGGGACGTAGCTCGGTTGACAGCAGCACTCAAGCAGGCACGTGCCGAGCGAGAGGGGTATCATGAATTTATGATTCCCAAAGGCACCAGATTTGCCTGTCTGGCGCTAGAGGGAGCTTCTCTAGCTAACGGCCTGCCAGAACAATTAGATTTGAAAGATGGTTTGTGGGCACTCCTGAGGCCTCCATTTGAAATGGCCGAGCATTGGCAAGAGTGGCTTGGCTCTATTCAGGCTCGACACTTTTCCAACAGTAACTTCTTACTCTTCGGCACGCATCCTGTAGATCAAATGGGCGTATCAGACCGTGAGCTTCGAGATAAAGTAATGAGTCTTTTTTATGCGATATTGATGCATGGCGTACCTCACTATGATGCTGCACTGCTATTAACAGGTGAAAACTGGTCTGGAACTATCAATGTCCAGTCGGTGACGACGCCATATCGCTACTACCGCGCTGCCAAGGTTCTCCCGGCCCGAATTGATGAGAACACACTTATGAGCGCTGCCATCGCTGCTGCCGGTCTACGAACCATCTACGCAAGTAAACAAGACTATCGCCGCCTCAAAAAGGGATTCGAGGCGTGGACCAGAGGGATGCGAGAGGGTGTGGGAATCTACCGGCTCCACCAGTTTGTGAGAGCCATCGAGGCTGTCGTTAAGCCATCAACCCGTCAAACCCGCAGGCGGTTTGTTCAGCGCTGCCAACTTTTTGCCGGCCGCTCCGATCAAATTCGCAATTTGCTAGGTGAGCTGTATGACCTCCGTAGTTATGCGGAACATATGAATGATTACCAAGCCGTGCTCGGCCGATATGGGCCAAAGTGGGAGACAATTGGCTCGAAGCGCGCATATCAAGCGGAACTGCTGGCCAGTCATGTTTATCTTCGCATTCTTAAAGAGGATGGGTTGCGGAGCATCTTCATTAGCGATGAGAGTATTGATCAGTTTTGGAGGAAGCACGATGATGAACGGGTCCGCGTTTGGGGAGAGGCCATAGATTTGGAGACCGAGGTAAGAGCCCGATTTCTTGATTTCGACTAATATCTGGAGCTATGGCTTCTCGTCTTCGCCTGGCTGTCTTACTGCACATCACAATTGGCACATGTTCGAGATGCGAGGCGAAGCAGCAGCGTGTTATTGACAATCGGAGAGAGACAGGATGAAGGAAATTACTCGCACGGAGCTCGTCTGGGTCGGCAAATACGATGAGAAAGGGCAGCTCCGCCCTGTGGAGCGCACTATCCTCCCCTTTCAGGTGGTCGAGACGGTCAACGAGTCCCAGGCCGACCGCGAGAAGGCGCAACGAGACCTGTTCACCTTGATGCCGCGCGACGATACTTGGCGCAACATGCTCATCTGGGGCGACAACAAGGTGGTGATGTCCTCGCTCCTGCCGCGCTTTGCGGGCAAAATCAATCTCATCTACATTGACCCGCCCTTTGCCACTGGGCAGGACTTTTCCTTCCGCGTACGCGTGGGTGACGAGGAGTTCGTCAAAGAGCCGTCTATCATCGAGGAAAAAGCCTACCGCGATACCTGGGGTCGTGGCCTTGACTCCTACCTGCAGATGATGTACGAACGGCTGGTACTGATGTGGGAATTGTTGGCGGAGGATGGGAGTATTTATGTTCATACTGGACCGAACGTTGTCCACTATGTGAAAGCCGTTCTCGACGAGGTTTTTGGACCAAATCGTATCTCAACGAGATCATCTGGCAACGAACGGCGTCACACAATGACCCAAGAAGGTACGGCTGCATTCATGATGTGATTCTTTACTACAGTAAGTCAGAGGGGTATCTCTGGAATGAACCAAAGGCTAGCCAATCTCCGGAATATATTGACAAGTTTTTTATCTACGCCGAGTCTCCGAACGGCAAAGTTGTGAAGTTGCGTAAAGGTGAGCAAGCACCGGAGGGTTGGAGACGCTTCCGGCTAGGCAATCTAGCGAGTCCTCATCCCAGGCCGAACCTCACCTACGAGTATAAAGGCTATAAGCCTCCTAAGAATGGATGGAAGGTCTCGCGGGAGCGCATGGAGGAACTGGATCGACAAGGCCGCTTGTGGTTTCCGCCAAACAAGACGGGCAGGATTCAAACGAAACACTATCTTGATGAGGTGGAGGAGGGTCGACCTGCTCCTGACATTTGGACCGGCATACTCGCGCTGCAAGCACAGTCTGTTGAGCGATTGGGATACGAGACGCAAAAGCCTGAGCGCCTCCTGGAACGCATCATCAGAGCATCCTCTAATGAAGGCGACCTCGTCGCCGACTTCTTCTGTGGCTCGGGGACAACACTGGCCGTAGCGGAGAAGCTGAATCGCCGGTGGATTGGCTGTGACCTCTCCAAGTGGGCCATTCAGGTCACCCGCAAGCGGCTGCTGCAAATCGAGGGGTGCAAGCCGTTTGATATCCTGAACCTCGGTAACTACGAGCGCCACAAACTCGCCGCCAACGGTCATTGGGAACGCTACGTTCAGTTCATCCTTGATCTCTATCGCGCTGAAGCCGTCACCGGCTTCAAGACTCTTCACGGCAAGAAAGCCCGCGCCTACGTCCACGTCGGCAGTGTGAACAGCCCGGTGACCATGCGGGAGATTCGCCAAACCCTGAAAGAAGCGCAGGAAGCCGGTGTGCGCGAGGTGCATTTTCTTGGCTGGGACTTTGAGATGGGCCTGCATGACCTGGTCAATCAGGTGGGTGAGGACTACGGCGTCAAGGTGCGGCTGGTCTCCATTCCGCGCGAGTCGCTCGAAGTCATCAATCCGGCGCGCGAAGAGGTGCGCTTCTTTGACCTCAACTACCTGGAGTTAGAGCACGAGGTCAACGGCAAGAAACTCACCGTGCGACTCAAAGACTTTATCATCGCCAACCCGGAGTACCTGCCTGACGAAGTGCGCGACAAGATCAAAAAGTTCAGCGATTACATTGACTACTGGGCGGTGGACTGGGATTACCACAACGACACCTTCCACAACGGCTGGCAGTCCTTCCGCACGCGTAAGAACCCGAAACTGGAGACAAAAGCCACCCACACCTACGAGCAGACGGGAACGTACAAGGTCTTGGTGAGGGTGGTGGACATCTTCGGAAATGATACGACGAAGCTGGTGGAGGTGAGGGTACCATGATGGAAATGCGCCTTCGACACATACGAAGCCGTCACCAAATGATCCGTTTTCTTGATGGGTACGCAACCCAGCGGATGGAAGAACTAGACGAGCGGAAACTGAAAAAGGCGCTCGTCAAGACTCAATTGTTGGAGCTTCTTGATGGGGAGCAACCGCATACACCTGAAGGACTCCAGACCGTCTTTGCCAGGCGCGGGATTCGTCTGGAACCGCTGGAAGAATGGCTGTTCCTGGCGATGGATAGTCAAATTGGAGAGGTTGGTTTCCTAGAACGCCTCCGCCCTCGTATTGTCGCACTTTACAGCACGCTGAAATCATCAGACCTCGGTTCCTGGGTTCGTCGTCTTGTTTTCGGTAGCCCGGAGCTTGACTATGTGTGGCTGAGTGGCTTGACCTTCAGTGTGTTGTGGGAGCTGGTCACACAGTTGAGCCGCCCCCATCGCTTCACCCGGTTAGTGTTCACTCATGACAGCATCTTTGATATTGACAGCGCCATCTCTGACGGGGAACAGGAGGAGGAGGAAACCTCTCAAGATTCTGGTGACGAGGACCTGGAGGAGATTATAGAGCGGCGTGCAACCAGTTTCCGTCTGGTCGATCGCATCGGCGTGATCCAGGAAAAATTAGAGAAGTTACAGGAGATCTACTCGCCCTTGTATGCTATCAGCCAGTTGCGGTTCCCATCTCCTGTGGGGCGTGGGGGCCACGATTTTTACGACAACGGGCGAGTCACAAACAGGAGCGAGAGTTTTCGAGACCACAGGAGCCACGTGCTCTTTATTGTCCGCATTTACGAGCAGCTTCTCAAATCAACCGAAGAACAGGCGTGGTACTCGATACGGGAATCTGTTGGCGTTCCAGGACAATTTCGCAAGATCGTTGGGGCTCCGGTCATCATTCGGTTTCGGGAAACCTTGAACCCCACTGTCTTCGACTACTGGATAACCGCGACGTTTGAACGCAAGCGGAATCGATTCCGACTCTGGGGGCATCCCATCCGGCTCGGACCAATGAAAGTGCATGTCTACGGCGTTGACCGCCATCTGTGGCAACCCCTTTTTCTGGAATTTACCGCGAAAGGCTGTACAGCGATTATTCCTAACGGCACTTGTGGCAATACGGTACACCGTCTGGTCGCCAACATCCAACGATACCTCGACCCAGGGGCCGAAGCCTTCGTCGGGGATATGCCTTACAAACAAATGGTCAAGGAATCTGCACGGGGAGTTAGCTATGACCTCGATACCGAATGAGTTGATAAAAGACCCTCTCTTTCAGTTGAACGCGCTTCCATGGCTGGCTCAACCATTGCCCGATGAGAACGAAATCAGTCCACTCCTCTACAAACAGGGGTTTACAGTGTATGCCATCGCTCCACTGCTCGGCCCGCCACCTGACTTGCGCCTAGTAGCCCAGGAAGCACGGATCAGTATGCAGGAAAGGGTCAGGCCGGATGTAGTGTTGACACATGAAGGTGACCGCAAGTTCGGCTTTATCGAATGCAAGGCAAGCGCCTTCGGACCGACATCCTCGCCGGCTGAACAGGCGCGAAGCCTGCTGGTCGTCGCTGGACCGCGCGCTGCTGAAGTTCTCGGCTTATCGTCCGGCCAAGTATTGGCTTCGCTCCTTGGATTCGTGATGCCCGAGAATGACCGCGAGCCACTTACCCAAACGCTTGCAAGGCTCTGTGAGGAACTAGATAAGAATGGGTTACCTGCTGGGCAGTTTTCTATCCTTGGCCTTGTGTTAACCGACACCGATATCAGCATCATGATCAATGACCTAGGAAGCACATTCTTCGCGTTGTCACCAGGTGCGAATCCTTTCATGAAACGAGAACCGGACACTGATCCTAGGCCGCTTTACTTCATTCCTTATGATCCCGACGTCGCGCAGTCGGAGCAGGAGAGGATGCTCTGCAAGCGCGTACTCTTTGAGAGAATGCAGAGCACCATTATTGCAGCGGTGGGACGTGCGAATCCTCCCACTGAATTATCTTTGGAGTCTCAGAAGGTCCTCAACGATGCAATGTTTGGGATGTACGGACACTGGGAGAACCGTGATTCGCGCGGCACATGCGTGGGCTGTGCAGACAGTTTCTGAACGCTCTTACGCAAGCCGTAAATTCCGTGGCCCCAGACACTATGATTTTTCTGTCCGGAGAGGGCTGGAAGATCAGATTACAAAATGAAGAACAGCACAAGAGGATGATTGACGCGCTAACCCGCTTCTCTTGTGAGACACTCGATTTGCGAAGCGAACCTCTTCCAGGTCTTTTTGATGATGCGGAAGATGATGAGTCAGCGGGAGGAGTGTAATATGGTGCTGAATTTGCTGGAGCAAAAAAGCAACTCTGTCGCTACCGTTTGGCGAAAGAAAGGCAGAGACTATGACACAAAATATTACAATTGAACCAGCGCTCCAATCCCTCAGCCAACTCTACACCTTCCGAAGATCGGAAGAGGTGGCTGAGTTCCTACAAGAGCACCCGTTTCTTGTTCCACTGCTTCGGGAGGCGCATGGTAAGATCGCTGAGTACTTCGGGCCATCCCCGGATGTGGTTCTCGAGGTCGTCACCGACCCGGAAGCGGAAAACGATCGTGAGCTCTTCGCCTTCATTCGCATCAGTCTTCCGCCGGATGAGGCGCTGAGTAAACTGGACCGGCTCGATCAAGAATGGTGGCTCGATGCGTCGGACCGGGCTGAGAACCAACTCTGCATTGACGTGGAGTTTGCATGAGCTTTGACTGGCTGGAATACCTTGACCTTGCTCGCGAGCTGGCAGGACAAACAACGGCCGCTTCGACTCAGGAGGCCAAATGGCGCTCTGCTATCAGTCGAGCCTATTATGCCGCTTTCTGCAAAGCACGAAATTGCTTGCGCGATAAACAAGGGCTTTCAATCCCTCGTACAGGCCAAGCTCATAGGATTGTCTGGCGGCAGTTTAAGAATAGCCCCGACAAGTCACGCAAGCGAATCGGAGAAAACTTAAGGCGCCTGCTCAACGACCGAAGGCAGACAGATTATGAGGACGTTGTCAGCAACCTACCGGTTCTCACCCATAAAGCCGTGACGCGAGCTTCTGAAGTGGTCTCTGTGTTGGGCAAACTGTGAACGACCATGGCTGCAATCCCTCTCGACCACAAAATCAAATCCGCCGTCGCCGCCTGGCGCGAGAAAGGCTACGAGCGGGCAAGCATTGTCACGCAGCGGCTTCTTGAATTCTGGTTCAAAGAGGAGCACTGGTTGAAGGATGGGAGCGAGTTCACATTCTGGCGCGCCCAGCGCGAGGCCATCGAAGCCCTTATCTACGTCTATGAGGTGTGCCGTTACCACAACCTCTACAGCCTAGCTCGCAACTTTGGCGTCAGCCTCACCTTCGATCCCACCACCGACAACTGGCCCAAATACTGCTTCAAGATGGCTACCGGCTCCGGCAAAACTTTTGTGATGGCGCTGGCCATGGTCTGGCAATACTTCAATCGCTTCTTTCGCACCGATAACGGCTGCCGCTACACCTCTCACTTTCTCCTCATCGCACCTAATCTCATCGTGCTCGACCGGCTCAACGAAGCTTTCGCAGACAACGCCATATTCAACGAGTTTCCTTTCATCCCACCGGAATGGGAAGCGGATTTTGGCTTGCAACTTGTCTACCAGAGCCAGGTCACCGCGCCGCACGCCTTCGGCATTCTATACCTGACCAATGTCCAGCAGCTCTATGAGGACAAGGCTGATGAACCTACCAACGAGGTTCAGGAAGCCCTTGGCCCCTACGTGGTCAAAGGCCAGCCGTTGAGTCGCATAGACTTGGAACAAGCACTCTCACAGCACCGCGACCTTCTCGTGCTCAACGACGAAGCCCACCACGTCCACTCAGATGACCTGGAGTGGGCCAAAGCCATCAACCGTTTGCATGACGCGGGGCATGCCCAGAGCGGTCAGGGCTTGGTGATGCAACTGGACTTTTCAGCCGCGCCATACACCGGTGCGGGCGATCGCAAGGTTTTCTTCCCCCATACGATCTACGACTACCCTCTGGCAGCCGCCATCCGGGACCAGGTGGTCAAGCGTCCTAAGATTGGCGAGATTGAGCACGCGCCGGAGCCGCTGACAAAGGACTACGTCAAACGGAACCGGCTGCAAATTGATACGGGGGTCGAAGTCTTTCGGCGATTCCAACGCGACTTCAAGCCGACCGGCAAAAAGCCGGTTCTCTTTGTCATGGCCGACCAAACGCGCAACGCCGACAAGGTAGGCGCATATCTAGAGCGCGAGCATCGGCTCAAGACTCTGGTCATCCACACCGACACAGCGGGGGTCATCACCAAGAAGGACCTGGAGAAGGCACGGGAGGCCGCTCGTACCATTGACACCAATGAGTACGAGGCGATTGTGAGCGTGATGATGCTCAAGGAAGGGTGGGACGTCAAGAACGTTTGCGTCATCGTTCCACTGCGCTCCTACGAGTCAGCCATTCTGGCTGAGCAAACCCTGGGTCGGGGTTTACGGCGAATGAGCCAGCCGCACGCGGAGTGGGAAGAGAAACTCATCGTCATTGATCATCCCCGCTTCCGCGACCTATGGAACGCTGAGATTCAGAACGAAGACCTGGACATCGAAATCACCGAAGCCCACCGCGTCTATGAACCCGCTAATATTGTGCGCGTAGACCCGGCTAAGGTTCAGTACGATCTCTCGATTCCCGTTCTCACTGGCGGCATCACCCGCGACGTGCGCAAGATAGCTGATCTGGACGTGGGCACGCTGCCAGCGGGCCTCTTTCGTTTTGACGAGATTGAGCTGCCTCGCGTCATGTACCGGGAGAAGGACTTGCTCACTCAAAAGACAGATCTGGAACGGGAGTTATCCTTCGATTACACCGACCGCTACGACATCTATCTGGCTAACATCACCAAGGCGATTCTCTCTCGATGCGCTGCCTCCGCCCAGTTTGCCGAGGTGGTGCCCAAGGTGCGGCAGTATATTGAGCAGCGTCTTTTCGACAAGCGCGTGGATATGGCAAACCCGGACATTGTGCGCAAACTCAATCATCTCCCGGTTCGGGAGAAGATTCGAGATGTCTTCACTGACGCCATCTTGCGGCTTCAAGTCGTTGAGGAGCCCTATCAGTTTGTCGAGCGGTTCGCGGCAAGTCAGATGGAATCCTTTCATACTTCTGAGCCGGTCTATCCGGCGAAAAAGACCGTCTTTGAAGTCTTGCCCTACCCGCGCGGCTTTGAATACGAGAAGCACTTTATGCAGTATCTTGATGAGCAGGATGAGGTGCTGGCCTACACCAAGGTGCTGCCGCGAATGCCTCTGCGAATCCCGTACCACGACGCCCAAGGTCACCTACGCCACTACACGCCAGATTTTGTTGCCAAAACCGCTAACGGCTATTTCTTGCTGGAGCCGAAAGGCGCTGGGTGGGATCAGCACGAGGATACACCGGCGAAGGTTCAAGCTGCTATGGAGTGGTGCCAGAAGGTTTCAGATCTGACCGGTGAACGTTGGACATTCGTGAAGATCCTTCAGCCGGATTTCGAGCGGTTTCAGGGTTTATCGTTCGATCAACTCATATCGGCCTGTCGTGAGCACAGATAGAGGATGCATGCCGCTGCTTCGCCTAATATTCGCCTAATAGTGGCTAAAAGGCTTTTCTTCAGAGAATCCTTCACGACCTAAATCGCCCGATGACATTATACCAACTGCGGCTTGTGGACGGGCGGATTTCGGATTTACAAGTTCTGATCTCGTAACCAGTTATCCGCAATTCATGAGGGTTTTTCAAAGGCAATTGGTATTATGTTGCTACACACTTCCGGAAGCGGTTAGCTCCAGGTAGCGAGGGGACATCGTGCGCAATCTCTCCGCCTTCTCGAAAGGATATCAAGCGCATACTCTGCGTCTTCGCGGCTCGTATCCTTGCTGAGGGAAAACCTTATGCTGCCCTGGACGGTTTCGCGATCGCGACCCAAAGAGAGAAGTACCTGCCAAGGCTCCAGCGAGCCCAACGATCAAGCGGCTGCGGTTGAAAATGCAACACCTCGCAAATCGAGCCTGATCATCAAAGCTTCGCCTTCGATGAATCCGAAGCTGAAATCACAGATCTTGGGGACGCGCTTCTCGGGATGGCATCGAGAATTACAAATGGGATGCGCCGTTCGATCTCCCTTTTCAAATAGTCACATAGCTTGCGCATTCGCTTAGCTTGCTCATTGAGTTGAATTCGGACCAACTCGGCAGTCTTTCCAAAGCCAACAATCGCTGGCACATTCTCCGTTCTAGACTGCCGATCGCTCATGATGGCCATCGTCCATGTGGCGAACGAGCCGAACGCCACGGCGAACATAAAGCGCGCCAATCCCTTTTGGCCGCGAATCTTATGCGCTGAGATTGACAGTAGATCAACCCTCAGCTCTTTCACATTAACCGGAATCTTACCGAGAGCTTGAACTGCGTCGGTGTGAAGATAACGATGACGTTGATTTCCTCCAGCTCGCGCCTGCCGGACGAGTTGCGATCCCCCGGATCGGCTGAATCGTGCCGGTCTCGTTGTTGGCAAGCATGATCGTGATTAACGTCAGTTCGACATAAAGCGATTAGGTGACGAGGGCAGGGAGGTGAGTGAATTCCCCGACTCGAATATGGAGCGACGGTTTCTTCTCTCGGTGCATGCAGGCAATCAGGGCCGCAACCAGATTGAGCAGGAAGTTCCTGATGCTACCCTGACAGTGGTGCTCGATCGGAAGATGTTTTTCCGTTGATCCGAGAACATTCACGGGTAGAATTGTTGGCTGGATTGGTGAACATGGAACAGAAGAGAAGGATGACGATGGCGTGGAGGGAGTAAAAAGGGGAAAGGCTGGTGAGAGAATAAGGGAGCAAATTGGGTTCTCCGCTATCACGCAAGAAGTTTATCCCCCAAAACGGTCGGGCTTTTGTTTGGCGTCGCGGTATCTGTGGTGGGTTGTTTCAACGGGGCAGAAAAGCGGCCAGGAAATTCTGTCGGAAGCGCGCGGGATCAACGCTGACATACACGGCGACATTGGCTTTGCGTCCGGGCATGACGCGGGTTTGTCCTCGAACCGATGGTCGCAGCATCACCACGAGCGCCAGACGACGCGTGCGACCGACGTCCGGCTGGAGAGCCAGCATCGCCGCCAGCGGATCCCAGGCGAAATATTGCCCTTGACCGATGAGGTCCCGCTCGGCCTCCAGGAGTCGGCTCACCAGCCGCCCTTCCGGCGTGAGGGCGCGTCGGGTGAATTCGGAAACGAACGCCTCATCCAGGGGGACCTGGCGCGATGCGTCGAGGGGAACCAGCGTGATGGCCACGCCGGACGTGAAAACAATACGCCCGGCCAGCGGATCAATGTAAAAATTCCACTCGGCGACGCTTCTCTCTTGCGGCGCGTTCCCCGGAACGAAAACGGCTCCTCCCATGATCACCAGGCGTTCGATCTTGCGAACAATCGTCGGATCGGCCTGGATTGCTTGGGCGATGTTCGTCAGCGGGCCGAGAACGATGATCCGCACGCGGGAGGGGCTGGCGCGAATTTGCTCCAGGAGGAACTCCGAAGCCGGAATGCTGACCGGCTTCGCCGACGCTTCATCCAGATCGAGTCCGTAGAGCGCGTCGGCGCGTCGGCGCCAGGCGTCGGGGAACGCGTGCTCTCCCTCAAGCGGCTCAGCGCGACCCACGGCGACGGGGATTCCCGCATAACCGGCGGCCTGCAGAAGACGAAGGATGTTGCGCGCTCCCTGCGGCGGATGGGCCAATCCGTTAGACACGGTGATCCCCCGAACCGTCCAGGACGATGGCGCGCTCGCCCGCAGAAGGTAGAGCAGCGCGATCAGATCATCCGATCCGGCATCGGTATCAATCAGGAGAATGCGAGGCGTGGCGAGGGCCGACCGACTCCCCGGCAAGAGCGGAAGGATCACCAGGAAAGCGAGAATTCGCTTCCCGAACACGGGGCAAGACCATCGCACCATGAAGGTTCAGCGAGCGGCCATTTCTTCGAGGGCGGCGGCTCCGCTGACGACTTCGATGATCTGCTTGGTGATGGTGGCCTGACGCACGCGATTCATCTGGAGGGTGAGACTGCCGATCATCTCCTCGGCATTCTTCGTGGCATTGTCCATGGCCACCATTCGAGCGCCATGCTCGGAAGCCGCCGACTCCAGGAGCACGCGATAGATTTCCGCTTCGACATAACGAGGCAGGAGACGACCGAAAATCTCGGCGGGCGGTTGCTCGTAGAGGTAATCAATGAAAACCTCCCGGGGTGCCGGCTCCTCCGCCGCGCGAAGCCCGGAGATGGGGAGAAGTTGCTCGATGACGATCTCCTGCCGCAGGGCTGACTTGAATTCGTTGTAAAGGACGACGACCCGGTCAGTCGTCTCGACGGCTGTGAGGAACTCCTTGATGAGGTACTCGGCGATCTGGCGGGCGACGGCCACATCCACCTGCCGGTCGGTGACGCCGGTGTAGTCGGCGCGAATGGGGACGCCCTGACGGCGGAAGAAATCGCGTCCTTTTCGACCAATGCAGACGAGTTCGATCTTCTTGTCGGCCTGACGCTGAATGAAGTCCTGGGCCGCGCGAATGAGGTTGGTGTTGAATGCGCCGCAGAGACCTTTATCCGCCGTCACCAGGACGAGCAACAGATGATTGTCCCCGCGCGGCTCCAGCAGCGGATGGGTATAGCCTTCGCTTCGGCGGGCCAGCTCGCTGAGGACATCGGTCATGCGTTGAGCGTAGGGCCGGGCGGCCACGACGCGCTCTTGCGCCCGTCGCAGTTTGGCCGCCGACACCATCTTCATCGCGCGCGTGACCTGCTGCATGTTGCGCACGGCGCGAATCCGTCGGCGCAAGTCCTGCATGCTCGGCATTGACTCTCCCTCCGACTTCCAGCGTCCGCCCTAGCGATGGGCCGCGACGGCCGCTCGCTTCTCGGCCACAAAGCGGGCCTTGAATTCGGTGACGGCCTCTTTCAATTCGGCGAGGATCTCATCATCAATCTGCTGGCGTGTGCGAATCTTCTCCAGCAACCCACCGTGGCTGTTTTCCACAAAGCGGAGAAAGCCTTCCTCGAAAGCGCGCACGTCTTCCACATCAATATCATCGAGATAGCCGTTGGTGCCCGCCCAGATGACGACGATCTGCTTTTCCACATCCATGGGTTTGTACTGATCCTGCTTGAGCAGCTCGGTCAACCGTCGCCCGCGATTGAGTTGAGCGAGCGTAACCTTATCCAGCTCCGAGCCGAACTGAGCAAAGGCCGCCAGCTCGCGATACTGAGCCAGCTCCAGCTTGAGCGAGCCCGCGACCTGCTTCATCGCCTTGATCTGGGCCGACCCGCCGACGCGGGAGACCGAGATGCCCACGTTGATGGCCGGACGAATCCCGGCATGAAAGAGATCGCTCTCCAGATAAATCTGGCCATCGGTGATGGAGATGACGTTGGTCGGAATGTAGGCCGAGACATCGCCCAGTTGCGTCTCGATGATCGGCAACGCCGTGAGCGATCCCCCGCCGAATTCATCGTTGAGTTTCGCGGCCCGCTCCAGCAGGCGCGAGTGGAGATAGAAAACGTCGCCGGGGTAAGCCTCGCGTCCGGGAGGACGACGCAACAGCAGACTGATCTCTCGATAGGCGGCAGCGTGCTTGGACAGATCGTCGTAGATGACCAGCGCGTGTTGACCGCGATCGCGGAAGTACTCGCCCATGGCGCAGCCGGCGTAGGGAGCCAGATACTGCATGGCCGCCGGATCCGACGCCGCCGCCGAGACGACGATCGTGTAGGCCATCGCGCCGTACTCCTCCAGCGTCTTCACCACATGGGCAATGGTGGACTTCTTCTGCCCGATGGCGACGTAGATGCAGATGACATCCTTGCCCTTCTGGTTAATGATGGTGTCAATGGCGATGGCCGTTTTGCCGGTCTGACGGTCGCCGAGGATCAACTCGCGCTGACCGCGCCCGATGGGAATGAGGGCATCAATGGCCTTGAGTCCCGTCTGAAGCGGCTCCTTGACCGGACGACGGTCCACGACTCCGGGAGCCAGCCGTTCCACCGGATTGTAGGTGTCGGTGATGATGGGGCCGCGTCCGTCGAGCGGGCGCCCGAGCGCATCTACGACCCGTCCAATGAGAGCCTCGCCAACGGGCACCGACATAATGCGTCGGGTGCGCCGCACCTCATCGCCTTCTTTGATCAGGTGGTACTCGCCGAAGAGAACGGCACCGACTTTGTCCTCCTCCAGATTGAGCGCCAGTCCATAGACATCATGCGGCAGGGCCAGCAGCTCGCCCGCCATCACCTTTTCCACGCCGTAGATTTCGGCGATGCCGTCGCCCACCTTAACAACCCAGCCCACCTCATCCACGACGAGCTGACTCTCGAAATTTTCGATTTGCTGACGGATGATGTCGGCAATCTCATCCGATCTGATTTTTTCCATCCTGTCGTTCCTCCTTCATAATGGAAGCCGGGCACAGGGGCCGGTTGACCCTGACCCGGGCAGGGGATCGTCCCCGCGGCCCTTCAGGTGGAGGCCAGCAACTGTCGCCGGATCGCTTCCAGCCGGGCCTGAACCGATCCGTCGTAAACTTCGCTGTTCAGGCGCAGTTGGACGCCGCTGATGAGCTGATTATTGATGGTCTGGTGGAGGCGCACCGTTTTTCCCGTCGTGCGTTCGAGCTGCTGCCGAAGAGCCTCCGTTTCAGCATCAGTCAACGGGTGAGCGGAGCAGACAGTGACATGGATGACCCCCAGGCGGGCATCAATCTCCTGAGAAAACGCCCGAACAATCGCCTCCAGGTCATGCAGCCGCCCATGCCGCAGGACGACACGAAGAAAATGAGCGGTGGTGGGATGAGGCTTCATCCGCTCGATGAGCGTCTCCAGAAGCCGTTCCTTCCGAGGACGGTCAATGACGGGATGGGCGAAGACCTCCCGGAGCGAGAGCGTCTCCCGCAAAAGCTCGGCCCAGGTCTGCAATTCCTGTTGAACGATCCCATACTCGCCGCGCGGCCACACGACATCGGCCAGTGCTCGCGCGTAGCGTCTGGCGACTTTCAACGGGATCATGTCATCACCTCCGGCAGTTCGGCGATGAAGGCTTCCACCAGCCGATGATGGTCGTCCTCGGTCAACTGCTCGCAGAGCATCCGTCGGGCATGGGCCAGCGCCCGTTCAACGGCGAAGGTGCGCAGTTCAATTTCCGCGGCGCGGCGGGCCGTCTCGATTTCACGAAGGCCGAGGGCGCGAATCTTCTCCGCTTCACGGCGCGCGCTCTCCATGACGCGCTCATATTCGGCGGCAGCCTCCGCCTCGGCTCGAGCTTTCATTTGCTTGACTTCGTCATCGAGACGGGCGAGCTTGAGTTGAATTTCGTTGAGCTTCGTCCGGGCCGCTTCGCGCTCGCGGCGCGCCCGCTCCAGATCGGCCCGAATGGTCTCCGCCCGGTGGCGGAAAAACTGAGCGATGGGCTCGCGGAAGAAGTAATAGAGAGCCGCGACAAAAAGAAGGAAATTGACGAGGCGAGGAAGTTCCGGACTCATCAATGCCAGATGAGCAACTCCGGCCAGCCCCCCTCCCACACCGACGATGCCCGCTCCCGCGAGTATCATGATGAGACTCGCGTCACCTCCTCCAGGCGCCGCCCGACAACGGTGCCAATGATGTCCTGCGCCAGGCGCACAGCATCCGCCTCCAGATGGTGTTTGGCCTCCGTCACCTGCTCGCGCAATTGCTCTTTCGCCTGCCGGACGGCTTCGGTCATTTCGCGCTTGGTCTCGGCGATGATCTGATCGCGCTCGCGCAGGGCCTGTTGCCGCCGCTGCTCGATGAGGCGATACCCCTCGGCCCGAGTCCGCCGGAGAACATCCTCATAATATGAGAGCTTGTGCTCACATTCAGCCAGAATGGCTCTGGCCTCGGACTCGAACCCTCGCGTCCGCCGCTCTCGCTCATCCAGCACCCGAAGGATCGGTTGAAAGAGCGTGCGATTGAGAATCCACACCAGCGCGAGCGTCGTCAGGAAAACCACAATCGCTGTTGCATCCGGTTGAAGAATATTCTGCGCCAGAACGTGAGCCATATCCCCTACCGCGCGTCGTGCCCGGTTTTCAAAGGGGGCAAAGCTACCATAGCCCGGAAATAAGTGTCAAGCGGCCACCCCGTTCGGGCGCACGCCCCAATTGCAGGATCGCTCAGGCGGCTCGCGAAACCGCCGGCCAACGCCCCACTCCGGCGCTCAAAAACGCCAAGAGGAAAAAATGACGGCGCGTTTGGAGACGCGCCAGACCACCGGAGGCGGCCATTCCCGGCAACGCGCTCCCGGTCCTCAACGAACGTGCCGTCCCCCGACAGGACGGTAAACATGGCGCTCCTGAGGGGGCGTTGAAACACGGTAAAGGCAGGTCTCGTCGGCTATTTTCAGTTGAGAGGCAGCCGCGCAATGGAATCCATCCGGCGCTGGAAAACCATCCTCGCCAAAAGGTTGGAAAAGCCGACCTTTATCGGGATTTTCACCAACTGAGCGGCTCCGTTACGTGCGTATGGCGAGGAACACGGCGCGGCGTAAGGAGAAGCGCAGGGGGTTGGCCTTTACGGCGAACAACTCGCGTAACCGAGGCGGCGCCTGAGTCAGCATGACGGCAAGCACCTGGCGCAACTCCGGAGGGGTCCCGGACCGCTCCACCCAGGGTTCAAATTCCAGCTCCAGTTCTATTTCCTCACAGGCTTCAATGGCTAAACCCGCACCGGAAAACGCGGCTCGCCACTCGGCGACACTCCAGTCCCGCACATGGGTGGGATCGCGTAAAGCTTCCACGGCATTGATGAACCGATCGGCGACTTCGTCGGCAGGAGGCACCGTATCGGAAACCACGAGACGACCGCCTGGCCGTAAGACTCGTGCCATTTCCCGGACCGCATCCTCCAGTCGGGGATAGTGATGCGCCGCCATGCGGCATGTCACAAGATCAAAAGATCCATTGCCAAAGGGAAGGGCTCGGGCGTCCGCTTCCTGAAACTCTACATTACGGAGTCCACGTTCGGCGGCGAGATGGCGCGCCACCGCCAGCATCTGAGGAGTAAGGTCTATGGCCACCACGCGCGCTACGTGTGGCGCAAGCGCCATCGCCATGTGGCCCGCGCCCGTGGACACGTCCAGGGCCACATCTTCAGGTTGCGGTCGTGCGAACTGCACCGCCAGCCCCAGGTCTGCGCCGCGGGCATGTACCGTGCTCGTGGCATATAAATCCGCAGCCCGACCGAATCGCGCCTGAACGTCACGTTCCTTGACCATCATGCCACCTCTTCCTGTAGCGAGTGCCTCGTTTCAGACCGACGATTCACACGACGAACGATCCCGTCCCAGGGGAAAGGCAAAATTTGGGCGATGATAAATGTCCGGAACCAACGGGCGGCTCGGTGGACGTCGGCCAGGTACTGCTCGATGGCTGGCCGTTCGTCCGGAAACCACTCGATGAGAGTCTTTCGGTAGGCCGCCTCACCGACGGGCACCTCAAAGGTGAAGTCCGGGAAGACGAACTTCTCAAAGGGAGCGGCATCGGATTCCACCGGACCTGCCTCCGGGTGATGAAGTCCATCAGTGTGCGGGACAGTTGCCCTGTGGCCATGTGGCCCGCGCAGACCAACTTCCCAGCGAAACCCGCCGGGCTGCTCAACGATGTGCGTACAGCCGCCCAGCTTGAAGTGTCGCTCCAGGACGAGGACCCGTTGATGGCGTAACCGGGCCAACAGGCTGGCGACCGTCAGACCGCCGATCCCCGACCCGATCACAATGACGTCATAAGGTGAGTTCGGCATGGCGTGTTGCTGAAGACGGTACGAACTCGCCTCAGACCCCTCTCTCCGTCACTCCATCGCAGGGGAGGGAAGAATGTCCCCCCCTGCTAGCGGAGGCCCGCCAGAGCCGTTTGTGCGGCGCTCAGAATCTGAAACACGCGCGTGGGCAAAAGCCCGAGATAAAAAACTCCCGCCATCGTCACCCAGAGCGTGACGGCCGCCGATGGTGAGAGCGTCACCGGCGGGATTTCTTCTCGGACCTCGCGGAAGAACATGACGATGACCACGTAGAGGTAGTAGTAAACGGAGACGACGGTGTTGAGCACGCCGATGATCACCAGGGCCGGGAAACCCGCGCCCCAGGCCGATTGGAAGAGCCAGAACTTGCCGACGAATCCCGCTGTGCCGGGGAATCCCGCCAAACTGATGAGGAAAACGGCCAGGGGGAAGCTGAGCAGCGGCTGACGAAAGCCCAGCCCGGCGTAGTCCTGGATCAACACTTTCTCATCTCCCCGACGGGCCAGCACCGTGACGATGGCGAACGCGCCCAAATTCATCAGCGTGTACACGAGCATGTAAAAAGCGACTGCCGCCCAATCTCGCGCCAGCACTCCGATGAGCACATAGCCGGCATGCGCAATCGAGGAATAGGCGAGCATCCGCTTGATATTGGTCTGCACGAGGGCGATGACGTTGCCGAAGGTCATGGTGAGGATAGCCATCGCCGTCACGGCGGCGACCCAGTGAGAGGAGAGAGCGGTCGCCGCGCTCGTCGCTCCCCAGGGAACGAATGTGAGTGAGAAGACCCGAAGGAAGGCGGCAAATCCGGCGGCTTTCGGCCCGGTGGAGAGAAACGCGGTCACCGGCGTCGGTGCCCCTTCGTAGACGTCGGGCGTCCAGACGTGGAAAGGAACCGTCGTCACTTTGAATCCCAGCCCGATGAGGAGCAGCGCCGAGCCTGCCAGCAGCAGCGTCGTCTCCGCGCTTCCCAGAGAACCGCTCACCACTCGCTGCATCTCGGCCAGATTGGTCGTGCGCGTCGCTCCGTAGATGAGGGCAATCCCGTACAGGAGAAACGCCGAGGAGAAGGCTCCGAGGACGAAATATTTGAGGGCCGATTCGGTCGAACGGAGGTCATCCCGGCGATAGCCGGCCAAAACGTAGGTGGCAATGGTGACCGTCTCAATGCCGAGGAAGATCAGGATCAGATCATGGCTGGCGGCCAGGAGCCCCATGCCCACGGCGGCAAAAAGCAGCAGAGCGAAATACTCTCCCGGTGCGATCTTCTCTTCATCGAGAAAGGTCCAGGAGACGAAGATCGTGATGAGCGTCGCCAGCAGGATCACCAGCGTGAAGACGAGGCGAAAGCGGTCAACGACGATCATCCCCGAATAGGCGGTGAAAGGTTCTTCGTTCCACAGTCCGAGCACGGCTCCCGCTGCCAGCACCAATCCCGCCACCGTCAGCAGACCGTCACGAACTTTCCGGCCCGGCGCGAAGGCTTCGAGCAGCATCACCGTGATGCCGGTGAGCGTGAGGATCAGTTCAGGAAGGATCGCCCGCAGCGTGATGTTCAAATGCTCCACCGTCTCTCACTCCCTCGATGACTTCACCGTTGCCCGATCTGGGGTGGGGCGAGACCCCGCCTCGATGCAGGCTACCAGGCGTCGCCCACTGCTGGCGCGCTCACTCAACCACTGGACGGCCCGATCCGTTCGCCGCAGAATCGGGTTGGGAAGCACACCCATGAGGATGACCAGAATGGCCATTGGCACGAGCGTCCATTTTTCTCTCAGGGTCAGATCGGGCAGGTGACGATTTTCTTCTTTTGTCACCTCGCCGAAGAGGACGCGCTCGAGCGTCCAGAACATATAGAGGGTTGACCAGACCATCGCCGTCGCCGCCAGCACCGTATAGAGCCGCGCGTGGTCGAGCCCCGAGGTCCAGGTTCCCACCAGGACGAGGAACTCGCCGACGAATCCGCTCAAAAGCGGCAGGGCCACCGACGCCAGCGCCAGGATGCCGAAGACGGCCGTGAAAACCGGCATGACGCCCCCCAGCCCGCCGAATTCCTCGATGAGTCGCGTGTGTCGCCGCTCCGAGAGCACGCCCACAATGATGAAGAGCGCTCCGGTGGCAATGCCGTGACTGAGCATCTGGAAGATGGCTCCGTGAATGCTCTGCTCGGTGTGCGCGAAGACACCGAGCAAGACAAATCCCATGTGGCTCACCGACGAATAGGCGATGAGCTTCTTCAGGTCGGGCTGGACCATCGAGACGAGCGCTCCGTAGATGATGCTCACCAGAGCCAGCAGGCACATGACATCGGTCAGCTCGGCAGCGGCGCGAGGGAACATCGGCAAAGCGAAGCGCAGCAGCCCATAGCCTCCCATCTTCAACAGAATTCCCGCGAGGATGACCGATCCGGCCGTGGGCGCCTCGACGTGCGCATCCGGCAACCAGGTGTGGAAGGGGAAGGCCGGCAGCTTGATCAAGAAGGCCAGAGCGAAAGCGAGAAACAGCCATCGTTCCGTCGAAGGTGACAGCTCGACCGTCCCGCGGTGCAGATTCTCAGTGATGGCCAGAACATCGAACGTCGTTCCCCCATTGAGGTAGTAGAGACCGATGATCGCCGCCAGCATGAGGGCCGATCCCACCATCGTGTAGATGATGAACTTGACCGCCGCGTAAACGCGCCGCTCATAGCCCCAGATGCCGATGAGGAAGTACATCGGCACGAGCATCACTTCCCAGAAGAGGAAGAACAGGAACATATCGAGCGCCACGAAGACGCCGAGCAGTCCCGTCTCCAAAAGCAGGAGGAAAATGTGAAACTCCAGGACGTGCCGATCAATCGCCCGCCAGCTCGCCAGAATCGAGACGACCGTGAGGAAGGCCGTCAGGGGAATGAACCACAGGCTCAATCCATCCACGCCGAGGTAATAATCCACGGCGAAGCCGGAGAAGCGAATCCAGGCCGCGCGTTCGACCAGTTGCATCCCCGGACTCGCCGGGTCGAATCGCAGGACGACGAGCGCCGACAGCCCCAGCGTCACCAGCGCGACGGCCAGGGCGAGGCGTCGCAGCATCTCTTCGCTCCGACCCCCGAGCACGCGATAGAGTAAGAGCGCGCCCGCTCCAGCGGTCGGCAGCAGCGTCACCCAGCTCAGAAGGTGCGTGCCCATTGTCTTCCACCCGATCGAGGACCGCCTCTCTCCATCAGGGAGATGGGGTTCCCACGAACACGAAATATCCGAGGACGATGAGGGCTCCGAGCAGGATCATCATCACGTAACTTCGCACCAGACCCGTCTGCATCTGGCGGAGCACGCGGGCCAGGCCGGCCACAGCCGTCGCCGTGCCGTTGACGGCCCCGTCAATCAAAGTCACATCGAGCCAGCGCCAGAGCACACGAGTGGACGCAGCGTGCAATGGCCGGACGAAGATCGCCTCGTAGATTTCGTCCAGGTAGTATTTGTTCTCCAGCACCCGCGGCGCCGACCGCAGCGGATCGCGCCGATAGTATTGACGCGCCCACAGCAAAGCCGCGACCACAGCCACGACCGACACAAAGGCCAGGCCGATTTCCGTCGCATGATCCGGGACGTCAGCAACGACTCGCGTTGGATGAACTGGAGCCGACGCCACCGCCGGATGCAGAAAATGCTCCAGCCAGTTAGTGATGCG